>NZ_VFBD01000022.1:0-92406 GCF_011319765.1 Pseudoalteromonas sp. MB47
CTTGGGTTCAGGGAAATGAAACAGTACTTGCTCAAAAATGAATTAACGTTACGTAGCAAAACCCCAGAGCTAGTAAAACAAGAGTTATGGGGCGTATTGCTCGCATACAATTTAGTACGATATATGATGACTAAGATGGCTTACAGCCTGAAAGGGATATGGCCTTATCAACTCAGTTACAGCAATGCTTCTGGCTATATCATCAAGGAGTTAATGATGTTGCCTCACACCTCAGCAGGAAAAGTACCGAGCGTAATAAATAAACTTATTGCAATGGCTGAAACCTTTGTGCTGCCAGAGCGAAGAGAAAGACATTATCCAAGATGTGTGAAAAAGAGACCCAGTCGGTACCCTGAACGAAAGCCCCAAAAAATGCCTGTCAGCTCTTAACTGACAGGCATTAGGCTTGCATGCCGGTTTTTTATTGCCTTGATCAAGGCGGATCAGCCATTTACTTACTCGTGCTTTTCAGGATCACTGTTTTACTAACATTCGCTTCCACGGATCATTATTTTACTAGTTGTATACTGATCATATGCTTTTCTTTGCTCAGCTTTTAAACGAAATGCTGAGTGTCTTAACATTAAATCAACAAGTTATCTTACTCTCTAAGTAAAAAACTGATCTGTGGGTGATCAACTTGGTAAAAACCTGATCTTGATCTGATAGAGTTAGTAGATCTGTGATCCGTGATTTTTATGTGAAATATAGTCACCTTGCCTTGACCAAAAGCCCTTTATGTTCGATTTTTAAGTTACTGCTTAAATTAAGGATCGCTACCATGAACAAACCTGCCATGATGTTGTCGAGCTTTGCAATATGCTTTATTTCTTTTCATAGTGTTGCCGAAGCTGTAGATGTGTATGGTCGGGCCCATTTAGGAATTGCTAATAGCGACACTGGCGATGGCAGCGAAACGTCTATTGAGAGCTACAGTTCACGTATGGGTATCAAAGGCAGTGGTGAAATAAGTGATGGATTAAAAGCTGTATATAAGTTTGAATTTGCAGTAAATGCGGCTGATCAAGATAGCGATGGTAAAACAGAAGAGAATATTACCGCTCGTAACCAATATGTTGGTCTTCAAGGCAGTTATGGGCAGGTAGTGCTTGGTCGACATGATACAGCGTTAAAAGTATCGCAGGGTAAAATTGATTTAATGAACGACTTTAATGGTGATGTTAAAGCCTTATTTAATGGCGAAAATCGCCTTGGCGATGTGGTTCATTATAGCTCGCCAATTGTCGGCAATATGCAATTTGTGGTCACCTATATTGCTGAAGATAATTCTAAACAAGACGAAGAAACCGGTATCTCTGCGGCCTTTATGTATGGTGATAGTAAATTTAAAAAAGCGCCTTACTTTGTCAGTGTTGCCCACGACAGTAAAGTAGCCGGTTATGATACAACACGGTTTACGGCGCAAGGTAAATTAGGCGATTTAACCTTAGGTGGTATGTATCAACAAAGCGAAAAAGTAGCTGGTTCTGATAAAGAAGATGGCTTTTTGGTAAGTGCATCCTACAAAATAGATAAATATAAGTTATTGGCGCAATACCAAGATACTGATGGTAACTTCGGTAAGTTAAAAGATTCGGGGAGTGGTACCTCTGTTGGCGTTGAACGAAGCCTGTCAAAACAAGCACGTATGTACATGTGGTATACGCAGTTTTCACTAGATAATAATGCTGACGAAGATCACTTGGCAGTCACTTTAAGGTATGACTTTTAATCCGAAATTTACTATTAAAGCGTAAAAAATGGCTATTTTTGCATTGATTTTTTTGCGCTTTTTGAATTACTCGTTAGACTTTCATAAAAATGTCATACTTAGTCATAATAATGAAACCAGTTCGCTAACGAAAGAGATAAATTGGAATGTCACGTAAAGTACTAGTCGTCGATGACGAAGCGCCTATCAGAGAGATGCTGGTTTTTGTTCTAGAGCAAAATGGTTTTCAAGCAATTGAAGCAGAAGATTATGACTCTGCAATTGAAGCTATGGTAGAACCATACCCAGATATGGTTTTATTAGATTGGATGTTACCAGGTGGTAGCGGTATTCAAATTGCGAAAAAATTTAAGCAAAACGAATACACTCGTCAAATTCCTATCATCATGCTAACAGCTCGCGGTGAAGAAGAAGACAAAGTACGCGGTCTTGAAGTAGGTGCTGATGATTACGTAACAAAACCATTTTCTCCTAAAGAATTAATGGCGCGCATTAAAGCGGTTATTCGCCGTGTTTCACCAACCTCATTAGAAGAAGCCATTGAAGTTCATGGTTTACGCCTTGATCCAATCTCACACCGTGTAACATCAGAAGGGAGTGAATTAGATATGGGTCCTACTGAATTTAGATTACTCCATTTCTTCATGACACATCCAGAACGTGTTTACAGCCGTGAACAATTACTTGATCATGTATGGGGAACAAATGTATATGTAGAAGACCGTACAGTTGATGTACATATTCGTCGTCTACGTAAAGCGATTGCACCATTAGGGCATGACCGTTTAGTACAAACCGTTCGCGGTGCAGGCTATCGTTTTTCAAGTAAATTATAAGTGTCATAGCAATGACCTTAACAAGCTAATTTACATACTTAAGGTAAAGTGAGTGTATGTATCGAGTAGTGAATAAACAGGCGTTAGCAAAACGCCTGTTTATGTATTTCTTACCCTTGTTATTAGTTGGCGTACTTGTAGGTGCGCCTTTTTTGCTTTTATTTTTAGGCTCTTTTGCACTGCTAATTTGGCATTATCATCAATTATATCGCCTCAGCGATTGGCTTCTTAATCAACGTAGTTTCAACCCACCCGAAGGGGAGGGAGCGTGGGAGCAAGTCTTTGAAGGGATCTATCACTTACAACATCGAAACCGTAAAAAACGTAATGAACTTGCAGACTTAATACGCCGCTTTCGTGATGGCGCCGAGGCTGTGCCTGATGCGGTAGTGGTTTTACAAAAAGATCTCAGCATCATTTGGTGTAACCAATTGGCTTTAAAGGTTTTAGGGTTACAGTGGCCTACCGATCATGGGCAACGCTTAGATAATCTTATTCGCGATCCTAAGTTTGCAAAGTACATGAATAAAGCCTGTTTCGATGAACCGCTCGAGCTTGATGGTGGCCACAGCTACGATCAAACCTTAGAGTTTCGTGTTATGCCCTATGCAAGTTCACAGTTGATGATGGTGGTGCGTGATGTTACTCGCTTAAAGCAACTTGAGCAGATGCGTAAAGATTTTGTGGCCAATGTTTCTCATGAGCTGAGAACACCACTTACAGTGGTAACCGGTTACTTAGAAATGCTTGATTCAGATAGCTTACCACCTCCTGCAATGTGGCAAAAAGCGCAAACTACCATGCTTGAACAATGTAAGCGCATGGACAGTCTGGTTAATCAATTATTGTCGTTGTCGCGTATTGAAGGGGCACGTCGTCAAGATAACGATAAGCCGGTTAATGTGCCGCAGTTACTTACCTATATTCAAACCGAAGCACAGTCATTAAACCAAGACAAAGGCCATGAGCTTATCTTTAATGTTGATGCGAGCTTAGACATTAAAGGGGCCGAAGATGAATTACGAAGTGCCTTTTCTAACCTTGTGTTTAACGCCATTCATTACACCAAGCCCGGTGGCAAGATTGTGGTTGATTGGCAGCTTAAAAATAACCAAGCCGCGTTTAGTGTGACCGATAATGGTGATGGTATTGCTGCTGAACATATTAACCGTTTAACGGAACGTTTTTATCGTGTTGATAAGGCTCGTAGCCGCACTACAGGTGGGTCTGGATTAGGTTTAGCGATTACAAAACATGTACTTACAAGGCATGACAGTCGTTTAGATATCAGCAGTAAATTAGGCCAAGGCTCGACCTTTGCGTTTGCATTTGGTAGCGAAAAAGTCGTGCGTTTAACAGATAATATTAAAAAAACTGCAAAGTCATAAAAATGTCATTTAAGGGTAATCTAACTGTCATCTAGTATCATTAGAGTAGACCGCAGTTAGGAAATGGGACGAACAAATCGGAGTAACCCCTATGAAATTCAAAAATCTCGTTGCCGCAATGGGTGTGGCTGTAACAACATTTGTATCAGCACAAGCAGCTGCAGTTGATAAAGATATGCCTGAGTACACTAAAGTAAGTGGTATCTCTGGTAACTTCTCATCTGTAGGTTCTGACACACTTGCAAACATGATGACGTTCTGGGCAGAAGAGTACAAGCGCTTCTATCCAAACGTAAACATTCAAATCCAAGCAGCGGGTTCTTCAACTGCTCCTCCAGCATTAACTGAAGGGACAGCAAACTTCGGCCCAATGAGCCGTCGTATGAAGTCAAAAGAAATTGAAGCATTCGAAAAGCGTTACGGCTACAAGCCAACTGAAGTACGCGTTGCAATCGATGCTCTTGCTGTATTCGTACACAAAGATAACCCAATCAAAGGTTTACGTATTGACCAAGTTGATGCGATTTTCTCTTCAACACGTAAATGTGGTGCTGATGCACAGGTTAATCGTTGGAGCGAAGTAGGTCTTGAGGGCGATTGGGCAGCAAAAGATATCCAGCTTTACGGTCGTAACTCAGTATCGGGTACTTACGGTTACTTCAAGAAGAAAGCACTTTGTAAAGGTGACTTCCGTAACAACGTAAACGAACAACCTGGTTCTGCATCTGTAGTACAGTCAATCTCTTCTTCAGTGAACGCGATTGGTTACTCAGGTATCGGTTATAAAACATCAGGTGTACGTACGGTTCCACTTTCTAAGAAAGGCGACAACTTTGTTGATGCAACATTAGAAAACGTAGCAACAGGTAAATACCCACTATCTCGTTTCTTATACGTTTACGTGAACAAGCACCCTAACAAGCCGCTTTCACCAATCGATGCAGAGTTCTTAAAAATGGTTCTTTCTGTAGACGGTCAAAAAATTGTTGAGAAAGATGGTTATGTGCCACTTTCAGGTAAAATGGCAATGGCTGAACTTAAAAAGCTAGGCCTTCTGTAACAACCATACAGACATAGACGAAAAAACCGCTCAGTGAGCGGTTTTTTTTCGTTTAGCTTTTAGCAAATAATTTTGCCTTAATGCGTTGCTGAGCAAGACGTACTTGCTTACGCTTTTTACCCGAGGGAGCCTTAAAGCTTTGAATTGGCATTACCGTTGGGTATTCATTAGGTAGTGCAGGTACACTAAAGTCAGCGTGCTCATCCTTAGGTAAACCAATTTCTTGTTGATGTACACGAAGTGCCGCTAAGGTATCATCGTTTTCAACTTCACTTGGACATAAGAATAAGCCCATTTTACGCATTTTCACACCTAAGCCGATGCTGCTTGAGTAACGTACAATTGGCGCTGCTAAAATAAGGCCCACTAAAATAGGTGATAACCACCAAAAGAAGGTCGGTGTGTAATAGTAAGCAACCGAGCCCCAAATAATCGCGGTAATAGTCGAAAATAACGTATAACCAATCGCTTCCTTCCACGGTACCATTCTACCTTCACGAGGCTGTGCATCCCAGCTCACTTTTTTGCCTAAAAATACGCACACGACAAAATAGCTATGAAACACCATCATTAGCGGCGCAATTACAATGGCAAAAACCGTTTCGATGAGTGAACCTGCAATTAGCTTCATCGTGCCACCAAAGGCTTTATTACGGTGTACTAAAGTCACAATAATACCCATTAATTTAGGTAGTAACAGTAATACGGCAGTAATGAATAACAACGAATCAATTAGATCCGTTTTGGCAATTTGCCAGGTTGGGAAAAGCTGATAAGCATGGTTAAAGTATACGTCGCTATTAAGAGCACGAGTCACTGCATCTAAGGTACTTAATGCCAGCATAGATAACCAAATTAACGATGAAATATACGCTGTGGCACCAAATAAAAAGTGCATTTTACTCATTAGCTTAAGGCCAGATTTAGGCAATAAACCTAAATGCTGGATATTTCCTTGCACCCATCGTCTATCTCGAATTGCGTAATCGAGAATGTTACTTGGCACTTCTTCGTAGCTACCTTCAACATCACTCAGCAGTAACACATCCCAGCCACTACGGTGTAGCAGTGAGGCTTCAACAAAGTCATGACTTAAGATTTCACCGCCAAATGGGGCATTGCCTTTTAAAACTGGCAGGCCGCAGCATTTTGTAAATGCTTCAACGCGAATAATTGCATTGTGACCCCAGTAGTTTGCTTGGTTTGTTTGCCAAAAAGCAGAACCAGTTGCCAACATTGGGCTATATAAAATCGATGCAAACTGTAAAAAGCGACCAAAAAACGTGTCTTGGCGAACCGGAATAGGGATCGTCTGGATCAAACCTGATTTTGGATTGCTGATCATGCTAGAAGTCAGTTCAAGCATACATTGACCCGTCATAATGCTATCGGCATCAAGCACAATCATATGATCGTATTGGCTGCCCCAACGTTCACAAAAATCAGTTAAGTTACCTACTTTACGGTGTTTGTTGTCTTCACGGCGACGATAAAAAGTATGCGCAGCTAAATCACCTAAACGCTTAGTGAGAGCATTCCATGCTTTTAGTTCATTACGTGCGATTTCAGGGTCTTGCGTATCACTAAGTAAGTAAAAATCGTAATGTGGCATTTGTCCTGTTTTGGCCAGCGAGCGAAGGCTAACCTCAAAACCGGCAATTACACGCTCTGTATCTTCGTTGTAGATAGGCATAACAATGGCTGTTTTCGTTTGGCTCAAGGCATGCTGATTAATCTCGATTGGCTTTTGACGTTTTAAGGTCAACGGGTCAATACGAAATAATTGCAAGATAAAGCCCATACAGCCACTACAAAAGGCTGTAACAATCCACGCGAAGGTGACTGTAAATAATGCCAGTAAAGCGTACTCAAGCGGTGTCATGCCGTTAGAATTTAAAATATCGAACATGATCCACACGCCATAGGCGGTAATGCTGAGCGCTAGGCTCGAAAAAAGCCAAGCGCGGGTTTTCTTAAATGGCATTGCTGTTGCTTCTAACGCTTTACTATTGGACGTCGTTTGGATACCAGACATAGCTCCATACCTCGCTGATTTCTTTATCACGTAGTTTTAACGATAAGCGCATATCAACTGGCTTATCTCCCTCTGGCGCCACTTTAAAGGCTACGCGCCATCCTTGATTGTTTGGTAACTGCTGTACCGTTTTATCGCTTATTTGCCCAGCAGAGAGTGTAAGATCCGCTTGCATGGCAAAATTAGCAGATAGTTGATTAATGGTTTCGCCACTAAAATCAACGGTAAATTGGCGGTGGCTTTTTGGTGGTGGATTGTCTTCACCAGGTAATGCTGCACTACCAATTCGAGTTCTTAACACACTCGCTTTATCTTGAGTTGCAAGCGTGGCATTGAAAGTCGAAAGCTTGTAACTAAAGCTTAAGCTGTCACCGGCTTTCATTGGCTGCTCTGGCACCCAGTAGCTAACAATATTGTCGTTGGTTTCTGTATCTGTTGGGATCTCTACTAACTCAACGCGCCCTTTACCCCAATTACCTTCTGGCTCAATCCACATACTCGGACGGTTGTGATAATGTGCTTCGGTATCAAGGTAGTTATTAAAGTCACGGTCTCGCTGTGCAAGACCAAAGCCTTTCGGGTTCTCGTAGCTAAACGAAGTGACACTTAGCTTCTTCGGGTTATTCAGTGCGCGCCAAACCCATTGACCTTGTTCTGATTGCATTAGAAGGCCGTCAGAGTCATGTACTTCAGGGCGGTAGTCGTCGAAGAACTTTGTACTGTTTTCACCGTGGTAGAACATACTTGTTAGCGGGGCAATACCAAGCTTTTTGATGTCTTTGCGGGCGAAAATTTGCATTTGAGTTTTCACTTCAGTGTTGGTCGAAGGTGTTAATTCAAAACGATAGGCGCCCGACACAGACGGGCTATCTAATAATGCGTAGAGCACGATAGTGGTATCTTCGGGTGCTGGTTTTACTAACCAGAACTCTTTGAATACAGGGAATTCTTCACCTGAACTAAGAGCAGTATCCACCGCAAGTCCACGGGCTGACAGACCATATACTTGGTGCGGACCAACTAAACGAAAATATGAAGCACCTTGGAACACAGCCACTTCATCTTTGTACTGGTTGTTGTTCAGTGGAAAATGCAAACGAAAACCTGCATGGCCAAGTTGTGTATTGGCAATCGCAGTACTGATCTCTTGCTCTAACGGGGCAGCAGTTGCATCATAACGATAGTAATCTGTTTTAAAAGGTAAACTTTTTACTTCAGCGTTTTGTTCAAGAGTATTAATTGCAACCGGTGAACGATATAAAAAGCCTGGGTGGAACAACTGCACTTCATAAAGGCTTTGATCTTTCCAAATCGCTTGCTCAGTACGAAAACGGATTGCACGGTAGTCTTGGTAATTGATGCTTGTGAGCGCCTCAAGTTCAAGATCTTTCGGGGCTACATAAGGCTCTGAAGCGAGTTTTTTAGCACGCGCAGTGATAACATCAAATAGCTTTTCTTGCGGAATAGTGATCATCTCAGGCTTAAGCTCAACAGCAGCCTTTTCCTTTGAGGCCAGTTTTTCATTTTCGGCTGCTTGAACTTTAACGGCTGTTTGTTCTGTTTTAGTTACGTTTGATTGCTCTTGTTCTTCAATTGCGTATGTATGACCTGCGCTCATGGCTAATAATACGCCCAATAAGGTCTTCTTTTTAGCAGCACTGAAGAGCTTGGTTCGAGTTTCTGGTCTCATTCAATTTTCCTTTAGCCGTAAATCACGTTAATTCATTCATATCCCTTAGCAATTACTGAACCCAAAATAAAAACTAATAATCTCAATGACTTTGAGTTGGTGCAGTTAAATGCGAAGAGTAAAATTTTGAAATTAGTGAGAAACAATTACATGGTTGCAGTTGTTTATTCGTCACCAATATAGAGAAGTTTAATGAACGAAAGCTTGCCCTAATATGAATAGATTAAAGGGTAAACAAAAATATGAACAAAATTACCAGAGGCTTAATTATGGAAATGAAATTGTAATCGAGAAGAGAAGTGCAGGCACCGAACAGGGTTCAGTGCCCTAATAAGCGAGCTAAAAGTGAGTATTATTTAACTTCACCTAATTTTTCGGCATTAGCTTTACATTGATTATAAGCTTCAATGCACTTGTTACTACACACCTTATGAACTAAGCCATCAGCAGTGCTTTGTTGTTCACAGCTTGCCTCGCATTGGTAGTTTTGTTGAGCACATTGTTGCATTTCTGGGTTTTCAATTTTATTTGAGCAAGCAGACAGTAATGTCATAGCAAATAATGTTGCTGCAATTGCAGGTAGTTTTTTCATGCTTATCCCTAGTTTATGTCTTTTCTTTGCAATCCATCTTACCCAGATTATTGCTATTTAATCCAGCTCAACTTGTAAATTGTCAATTAAACGTACTGAGCCTAAATAAGCAGCAGCTAAAATAACAAGTTGTTTATCAGCCGTTGTTGCCGGCTTTAATGTTGAGCGCTCTGCTACCGCATAATAGTCAGGTTTAAGGCCTGCACTTTCAAGCTGTGCTTTTGCATCAGCCTCAAGTGTAGCAATGTCTGCATTGCCTTGCTTCAGTGCTGTTGCTGTATTATTTAACGTGGCAAACAGTACTTTTGCAGTGTCTTTTTGCTCATCAGATAAATAGCCATTACGAGAGCTCATTGCTAACCCAGAGATTTCACGGCAAGTAGGTACGCCAATTATCTCTACAGGGATAGATAAATCGCGTGTCATGGTTTTAATCACCTGCAGCTGCTGAAAGTCTTTTTCGCCAAAACAGGCAAAATCAGGCTGTACTAAATTAAATAACTTAGTGACAACGGTTGCGACGCCTTTGAAGTGACCAGGGCGCGAGCCGCCACAGTAACCCATAGAAACACCCGGCACATCGACAAAGCTTTGCTCGCCTAAACCATTTGGGTAAATCGTTTCAACGGAGGGTGTAAACACGATATCAGTACCGAGTTCAGCTAAACCTTGTTTATCTTCGTTAAGTGTACGTGGGTAGCTATCAAGATCTTCGTTAGCCCCAAACTGCATTGGGTTCACAAAGATACTCACAACCACTTTATCAGCCAAGGTTTTGGCTTTTTCAACCAGTGAAAAGTGACCTTGGTGTAAATTGCCCATAGTAGGCACTAGTGCAATGCTCAGGCCTGCTTGACGCCAAGCTTTGATTTGGCTGCGTAACGATTTGATTTCAGTGATTGATTGCATTTATTTAAACTCGTGTTCGGTACTTGGGAAAGCACCACTTTTTACATCTTCACAATACTTTTGCACTGCTGCTGGCATATTGCCGGTTTCTAATAAAAAATTCTTTGAAAACTTAGGAATATAGCCTGCTGAAATACCAACTAAGTCGTGCATAACTAAGATTTGCCCATCAGTTTGATTACCTGCACCAATACCAATGGTAGGAATGTTCAGCTCATCAGTAATACGTTTAGCAAGCTCACTTGGAATACATTCTAAAACAAGTAACTGCGCACCTGCCGCCTCAAGTGCTTTCGCATCGCTAACCATTTTATCGGCTTGAGATTGCTCACGACCTTGAATTTTAAAGCCACCAAATACATGCACTGACTGAGGTGTTAAGCCTAGGTGGCCACATACTGGAATACCTTGTTGGGTCATCGCACGAATGCTGTCGTGCAGCCATTCGCCACCTTCAAGCTTGATCATGTTTGCCCCAGCACGCATCAGCTCTGCAGCATTTTTACAGGCATCAGTTGGGTTGGCATAGGTCATAAAGGGTAAGTCAGCAATTACAAATAATTCGCGGCTACCAGCACGTACGCAGCGTGTATGATAAGCAATCTCTGTGTTGGTTACTGCTAATGTGTCATCAGCACCTTGCAATACCATCCCTAAAGAGTCACCAACTAAAATCACCTCGACGCCATTATCATGAAACAATTTAGCAAAACTGGCATCGTAAGCTGTTAATGCGGTGATTTTTTGTTGTTCTTGTTTCATTTTATTCAAGGTTGAAACGGTGATTTTAGACATAATTTCCTCTAAGGCTTAGCCTTGGTTGATTACTGCTGAGGGAGTTGTTGTAAATCGTTTAAAGGCAACGTTTTTGTTATATCAGCAAGTGATTGATTATTCGGTAGTACAAGTGTTGGTGCAATTTCCAACAAGGGGTAAACAACAAACTCTCGCTCTGTTAGGCCATAATGAGGCACGGTTAAGCGAGGGGTGTCTATTACGTCATTACCGAACAATAAAATATCTATATCAAGGGTACGCGGACCCCAGCGCTGTTCTTTTCTAACACGGCCATGCTCAAGCTCAATGGCTTGCGTTAAATCAAGCAACTGCTCTGGCATAAGTGCAGTTTTAACACATGCGACCGCATTTACATAATCGGGTTGATCTTGTGGCCCCATGGGTTTGCTTGCGTAATCATGGGATACACAAACAAACTCAACATCTTCTAATGCTTTTAGGGCAGCGACAGCAGCATGAATTTGTTTACGTGGCGCGTTTAAATTGGCACCTAAACCTAAATAAACGGTATGCATACTTAGTCTACTTTTTTCTTGCGTGGGCGACGACGGCGCTTAGGGCCACCTTGGTGTCCTAAATTTTTAACCATCTCTTTTTGGCCGTTGATGTCTTGGCTTAGATAGGTTGTCCACCAATCAGCAAGCTCTTTTTGCTGCTCTTCGCCAGCTTGCACACGCAAAAGTAAGAAATCATAGGCTGCCTTGAAGCGAGGCTGTTGAGTCAGCCTATAAGCACGTTGACCACCTCGTTTATCAAGACGTTGCTGAATATGCCAAATATCGCGTGCACCCAGTGTGAAGCGTTTTGGTACTGCTACATGTTGTGCGTTTTCACTCAGTACTTTGTTCATCGCTTGTGCAAATGCATCGTACTCTGAAAGTTGATCGCGTTGTTGTAATTTTTTAGCAATGCTCAGTAATGGGAACCACAAAAGGGCTGCAAAAATAAAGGCTGGAGTGACTTTTTTATCAGCATTAATACGTTTATCGGTGTTTTTAAACATTTGCAGGATAAATGTATGTTCAAAGCCTTCAGGGGTGGCATCTAAGATCTTATCAAGCGCAGGGAATAATGCTTTGAATAAACCATACTGGCGAAGCATTAAGTAGTTTTCTTCTGCTTTGCCGTTTAAGAACAACTTGAGTGATTCTTCAAACAAACGAGCTGGCGGAATATGGTCGAGTAAATTAGCAAGGCCTTTAATTGGCTTTTCGGTGCCAGGTGCAATGATCATTCCTAGTTTGGTGGCAAAACGCACTGCGCGTAACATGCGCACAGGGTCTTCACGGTAACGTGTTTCTGGGTCGCCAATCAGCTCAATTTGTTTTGCTTTTATCGCGCTAATGCCATTGGCATAGTCATAAATACAAAAGTCGTTAATTGAGTAGTAAAGTGCATTAATCGAAAAGTCACGGCGCTCGGCATCTTCTTCGATGCTGCCATAGACATTGTCGCGCAGGAGTTGGCCGTGCTCGCTTGATTGGCTAATTTGATTTTTGCTTTCTTCGGCTTCGTGATGGCCGCGCATGGTCGCCACTTCAATAATTTCTCGACCAAACACGATATGGGCTAAACGAAAACGACGACCAATTAGACGACAGTTACGAAATAGCTTTTTGATTTGCTCAGGGGTTGCGTTTGTTACAACGTCGAAGTCTTTTGGTTGTTGGCCTAACAATATATCTCGAATACAACCACCTACAAGGTAGGCATCAAAACCACCTTCTTTAAGGCGGTACAATACTTTGATTGCATTTGGGCTAAATTGTTTGCGCGAAATACCATGTTCACTGCGCTCGATCACCAAAGGTAACTCGCTCGTTGGCAAAGCATCACTTGATGTCGTGGCATTTGGGCCAATAATCTGCCGACAAAATTGAAAAAGCTTAGAAATAATAATCTGTCTCCTACGACGCGGACTTTGCGACTCATCAAGTATAGCGTTTGTTTGATACTTCGCCGATGTGAGATTGACGTGTAATCAGTGTGTTTTAAATGGCGCTAAATTAAGGTGTTGATGATTCGCACACTTTGGGTCGCTATCATATACCAGCAGGGCTGAAAAATTAAGTTACTCGGCCTTTAAAATTGGCAATTTATTTTTCAATAGTAACAAAGTTACAAAAAGGAGAGTTAGGATCCTCGCTAACTTGTATTTCTTGCACCTTTGGTATGTGTTCAAGGCGGTAAGTTTCAACAGCCCAAGCTAACATCTGTTCGGTACTTAACGATAATAGTGAACTTTCTGGCTTTAAACCTAAAAAGCGCAAGGCATCGAACAACGCGGGCTTTGGATTTGATTTTGCTATTGCGGGGGCGTAATTTTGCTTTGATAACTTAAAACCAGGTTTAGCTACCGCTAAAGGAAGGTGGGCGTATTCTGGGGCCGGTTTATTTAGTTGCTTAAACAAACTGAGTTGTCGTGCAGTCGGCTCGAGTAAATCAGCGCCGCGAACGACTCTTGTAATACCTTGTGCGATATCATCGGCGACTACGACCAGTTGGTAAGCAAATAAACCATCGCTGCGCTTTATTAAGTAATCTTCTTTGGCAAGTTGGCTATCAACATACACTTCACCTTGAATTAAATCATGGTAGTGACTGGTTGCAAATTGCTGGGTTAAACGTAGCGCTGAATCAGTTAAAGCGTGGTTTTTATACCGGCAGTGGCCTTGGTATATTCCACCGATTGCTTTAATTTCTTTGCGCGTGCAATGACATGCATAAACAAGGTTTTGCGAAATTAACTCGTCAACAATGGCTTGGTATTGCTCATGACGCTGGGTTTGGTATATGACAGGCTCGTCCCAGTAAAGACCGTAAGCCTCTAAGGTATGTAATATATCGTCGCTAGCACCGCTTACAACACGCGTTGTGTCGATATCTTCAATGCGTACTAACCATTTTCCTTGATTTGCTTTTGCATCAAGGAAGCTACCCACAGCCGCTATAAGTGAGCCAAAATGTAATGGCCCTGAAGGGGATGGCGCAAAGCGGCCACGATATTCACGCATTGGCGTGTTAACGGCTGTGGTAGACATGGGCTAATTAAAGGATATTAACCGCGTCCAGATTGCTTTTCTTTAATTTCCGCAAGCGTTTTACAGTCTACACATAAATCAGCTGTAGGACGCGCTTCTAGGCGGCGGATACCAATTTCGATACCACATGATTCACAGAAACCAAAGTCATCTTCTTTGATTAATTGAATCGTTTTTTCAATTTTCTTGATCAGTTTACGCTCACGGTCACGAGTACGAAGTTCTAATGAGAATTCTTCTTCTTGTGCTGCACGGTCTACTGGATCCGGAAAGTTAGCTGCTTCGTCTTGCATATGCGATTTAGTACGGTCTACTTCGTTACGTAAATCGTTACGCCAAGCTTCTAAAATTGTTTTGAAATGAGCACGTTGTGCTTCATTCATGTACTCTTCACCTGGCTGTTCTTGGTATGGTTCCAACCCGGCCTGAGCCAATAACCCTAGTCTTTTTTGGTCTGGCATAACTTTCTCCTAAATCCTTAATATTTTGCCCAGCGTTAGCCGGCGGCTATAAATAGCAGAATCATTAGACTGAGGCAAATTTATTTTTAATTAATCCTCTTGACCTTGCACTAATGATTGCTCAAATAATTATGGGCGGTTTGGTAAGCCCTTAACTACTCGTCATTTTTTTAAATTTGCTAAGTTATATGGGCAAAAAAAAATAATACAACTTAAATAGTATATAAAGCTAAAAACTTTTTTGGCGTGGTTTTGTACCAACGCTTAAAGGCGCGTTGTAGAGCGCTTTGTTCAGAAAAGCCTAACTTGTTGCTAATTTCCAGTGCAGATAGGCCTTTTAGAAGCATCTCTTTTGCAAGCAGTTTTCGTTGCTGATCAATGAGTTTAGAAAAACTAAGTTGCTGATTTGAAAGGTGACGTTGTAAAGTGCGTTTTTTAATATTGAGTTGAATTGATGCTTGCTCAAGGGTCGGTATTTGAGGCAATTGGGTATTAATGAAAGTAACTAACTGCGAGGCATAATCATGCTGTGATACAGCTGTATCGACTTGAGATAATAAAATGTTTTCAAGCTCGGGGTTAGGAGATTGCAATCGACATTTAAGAATCGATTTACTAAAAATAAGAGAGTTTGAGTTAGCTGAAAACTCAATAGGGCAATTAAAAACCTGTTTATAAACAGTTAAACTTTCTGGGGTTGGGGTGGGTCTAGTCAACTGTACTTTTTCAAGGCTAACGTCGGTATGATTGTGACAACAGTGCTTAGCAAATGAAAGCCAACTGCTAAATAATTCATCTACCATGTAATGCTGTATGTTACTTTGAGCATGCCAGCTTAGACGACAAAACTCATCTTCAGAAACGAGTTCAATGTGACCAATATTTCGTATTGTTTTGCTTAATCTCTGTGCATGCTCCAGTGCTTTTTCTAAGTTTTTACTCACTAATGCAACATGACCTAGTAGCCCCCAATTTTGTGCTTTTAAAGAGTTGCCAAACTCCAGCCCAATATGCTCTTGTTGTAATATTTTATCGCCATAGTGCATGAGTGACTCGTAGTCAGCGATAGGAAAGCGGGCGCTTACATCGTCCAAATCTTTCAGTCGTTCACCGAGCAAAGCTTCAATTTGTTTGCTACACATGCCTTGGCGTTCTAAAAAAAATACAAGTGAGCGAATTATCTGGCAACTGATATAAAACATAGGTCATTCATAGTTATTATTATTTTAATAGAAGTAACGCTGCATTAGTTGGCGCACAAAGTCAATTTTTTGCGTGAAAGGTCAAGATTTAGCCTACTATTTAAGGCAAGCTGGGGGGTGGACATACAATCATAATAAGGATCCACAATGAAACTCAATCCCCTGCTAATTGGTATTGCTGCGGCTTTGCTCGTCGGCTGTAATTCAGATAAAGATAACAATGACACCACAGCTCCCGTTGTTACCCCTGACCCAGATCCAGTTGTAAAAGTAGATATTCCTGCATTTTCCGAAGACAATACGTTACAAGCGAATGTGCGATGGACAACCTATGGTGTACCCCATATCACAGCAGCAAATTTAGAGAGTTTGGCGTTTGGAGCAGGGTTTGCATATGCAAAAGATCATGCTTGCTTATTAATGGACCAAATTATTAAAGTGCGAGGCGAACGCTCAAAATACTATGGCCCAGATAAGGTTGCTGGAAGTGGAGATTCACAGCACTTAATATCAGACTTTGGTTATAAAGCATTAGGAGTGAATGAGTACGCACTGCAACATTATGATGAACTCAATGAAGACAGTCGCGCCCACTACGAGGGGTTTGTACAGGGGTTTAATAAATACGTAACAGACACCGGTGTTGAAAACCTTGCTCCAGAGTGTGCATCGCAACCTTGGGTTACCCAACTAACAGCACAAGATATGCTTGCCTATTCAATGGCTACCGTGCAGTTAGCCAGTTCAGCTAATTTTTTAGAGTTAGCTTTTTTTGCCAACCCTGGGGATAGCAATGAATATTTACCTGTACCAATGAGCGGTGCTCCTTCAGCTGTTTCTAGTATCACTAACAACATTGCTCAGCAAGCTGCGCAATTTAAACTTGAAAAAAAATATAAACATTTGGGTTCAAACGGTTGGGGCCTAGGTAAAGACATGATGGCCAATGGCAAAGGAGGATTACTCGCTAATCCACACTTTCCTTATGAGGGAAATTTGCGGTTTTGGCAGTCTCATTTGACCATACCTGGTGCTATGGATGTAATGGGGGGGAGTCTTCAGGGAATGCCGGGCGTTATTAATATTGGCTTTAACGAGCATGTAGCTTGGACGCATACTTTTTCGACTGCGCGTCACTTTTTAATTTATCAATTGGCTTTAAATGAAAATGATAGAATGAGCTATCGCGTTGAAGATGAGCAGTACTCAATTACTGAAAAAGTCGTTACTGTTGAAGTGGCTACTGGTGCTGGCAGCACAATTGAGTTGAGCAAGCCCTTTTATTATAGCCATCATGGATTAATGCTCGAAACACCTGTAGAAAATGGCTTAGGTTGGAGTGATACTCAAGCATTTACGATAAAAGATGCTAACGAATTTAATATGGATGTCGTTGCTCAGTGGTCGGCTTTAAACCAAGCTGTAAGCCTTGAAGATATGAAAGCAGCCTTTGCTGAGTTTGATGGTGTTTCTTTCAATAACACCATGGCAGCAGACAAAGAAGGTAATGTCTTTTATGTTGACGATAGCACGGTTTTAAAGCTTGACGATCAAGCGAACTTAGCCATTCGATTACAACCAGAGCTTGTTGCTTTGAGAGAGTCCGTCGGCTTTGACATTGTTCCTGGCAATATGAAGCTATTTGAAAGCCAAGGCAAAGTACCATTTAACGAAGCGCCGCAATTAACACGCACAGATTATGTACAAAATTCTAATGACAGCTATTGGGTTACTAATCTTAACGAGCCACTCATCGGCTTTGCGGCTCAATATGGTGATGTGCATAAACCCCTATCACTAAGAACAAGAATGGGATTGAAGCTTCTTCAGCAAGGAGGAGGCGAAGATGCTAAATTTACCTTGGATGAGTTAGAGCAGGCATTAGTTGGTAATCACTTTTACCTTGAGAGTTTAGTGTTTGAAGAGCTGGCATTACAATGTTTTGCACAAGGGGACTTACCAATTGAATTAAGTAACGGTACGCAAGTTGATATCAGCCAAGCATGTGATTTATTAGCTAATGCCGATGGTAAAATGAACATAGATACGCAAGGTGCTGCTTTATTTCGCGAGTTTGCGCACTTATTTAACGCAAAAGAGCACCTTTATGACAATTTTGATGTGACTAACCCTGCTAATACGCCAAATACATTACGCAAAGATAAAGTTGCTTTAACTGCATTGGCACATGCTGTTTATAATTTACAAGCAAATAATGTTGCACTGGATAGTCGCTTAGATGAATTACAATTTGTCGAAAAATCACTTGCCGGTGGCAGTGGCTCAGGTGAAAAGCTACCTTGGGCTGGTCCTATGCATGTGGAAGGTGGGTTTAACGTGTTCAGATATGATCGCAGTAACTTAACGCGTTCGACACTGATCCCTTACACGGATTATGCTGTTCTAAATGATGCTGTGACGGGTAAACCTCTTGCATCAAACTTAACGCCGCAGGGATACCCTGTTAACTATGGCTCTAGTTGGATGTTTGTAATGAACTTTACAGAAAATGGCCCTGAGGCAAAAGGTTTGTTAACCATGTCACAAAGTTCAGACTCACATTCAGAACATTTTGATGATCAAAGTCGCTATTATTCTCAGTCGGCTAAGCTTAGACCTTTACTTTTTAAAGATGAAGATATTGAGCTTAACCTGATTGATGAAGTCGACCTGTCAATGACTAAGCAATAAAAGGTACTTTTTCAGCCAGTCTGATCTGGCTGGCTGAAATTTCTGCTTTATAAGCAATCACTTCAACCCCTTTTTTTATAGCTTCAGTCAAAAGCTGGGCATATTTCGGATCGATATGTTCTGCTGCACTTACTTGATTGATACCGTCGTGTAAAACTGCAAAAAGCAGAACGGCACGATGCCCTTGCTGTACCATTTCTACTAATTCCCTGACATGTTTTTGGCCACGTTCAGTTTTTGCATCCGGAAAATACCCTTGTCCGGAGTGTGGTTCTGTTTGTGAAAGTAATGTCACAGATTTTACTTCTACATAGCAATGGGGTTTATGTTCATCTGTTAGTAAAAAGTCGATACGGCTATTTTCTTGGCCGTATTTTACTTCTGCAGCAATGGTTTGATAGTCAACAAGTTCAGCAATCGCGCCTGTATTTAAAGCTTCTAGCACAACCTGGTTTGCAATAGCGGTATTAACACAAATTAAGTGATTAAATTGGTTCTGAGTTAATTGCAAGGATTGAGGGTACTTACGTTTAGCATTATCACTGGTTGAATAAAAAGCCTTAAACCCAGGCTCTGCACAGCCCGTCATTTTGCCTGTATTAGCACAGTGAGCTGTAAACTCTGCGCCATCGGCAGTTTTTAAGTCGGCTAAAAAGCGCTTGTAGCGCTTAATTAAGGTGGCTGATTGTAATGCAGGAGTAAACTTCATGACTTTACCTGATTGGTTTTTCTTTATTGTAAGTGATTCATTACGCGGATTAAACCACACTTCATAACGCTATTTATCGCAAGCTGTTGGGAACTGACGTTGGCTGTAGTAAACTCAATCAACATTTTTAGCGCAAAGAGTATTCTAACATGTCAGAAAAATTTCTAGTTCAACTTAGCGAGCAGGGCGCTGCCGCACATTGGGGCGAAAAAGCCGCTCTTTCTTTTACTGAACAAGGCGCAACTGTTCATTTAACTGAGCAAGATACACTTAAAAACGTACAAAAAGCAGCACGTACGTTAGCTAATCAAGGCTTAAAAAATATTGCCTTAGTAGGCGATGTTTGGTGCACAGAAACACAGTGGGCTTTTTATCAAGGTTTTGTATCACCAAAGAATTTAGACGCAATTGAGTTTGTTGAAAATGCAAAAACAGACAGCAAAGAGCTGACTTCGTTAAAGCAAGCTGCGACGTGGGCTCGTCAAATGATCAATGGCACTGCGGATGATATTTTCCCAGAGAGCCTAGCTGGTAAAGCTGCTGAGTTTATTCAGTCATTAGCGCCTGAGCACGTAAGCTACCAAATCATTAAAGGCGATGCTTTATTAGAACAACAATGGATTGGTATTCACGCGGTAGGCCGTGGTAGTGAGCGTCCACCGGTATTATTGGCATTAGATTACAACCCAACGGGCGACGAAAACGCACCTGTTGCGGCCGCTTTAGTTGGTAAAGGCATTACCTTTGACTCAGGTGGTTACTCAATCAAAGCAAGTGAAGGCATGTTAGGCATGAAGTGCGACATGGGCGGTGCTGCTACAGTAACAGCTGGCTTAGCACTTGCTATTAGCCGTGGTATCAACAAACGTATTAAATTGTTCTTATGTTGTGCTGAAAACTTAATTTCAGGTCATGCCTACAAACTTGGTGATATCTTAACGTATAAAAATGGCACTACAGTTGAAATCGTTAATACCGACGCTGAAGGCCGTTTAGTCCTAGCTGATGGCTTAATGGCTGCAGGTGAGTCTGGCGCGCCATTAATCATTGATGCGGCAACACTAACAGGCGCTGCGCTTGTTGCTGTTGGTCAAGAGTACAATGCATTGTTCGGTCTTGATAAAGAGCTTGTACGTGACGTACAAGACTTTGCAGAGCAAGAAATGGAAGCTGCATGGCCATTACCACTTGAAAAATGGCATCAACAAAATTGCCCGTCGCCATATGCAGATACCGCAAATAGCCGTCCGCAAAAAGGTGGTGGCTACGGTGGTGCTTCTAATGCGGCTGGTTTCTTATCACGCTTTGTACCAAATGAAGGCAAAGGTTGGGTGCACATTGACCTTGCTGCTGCATTTAACATGGGTAGCACAAGCGAGTGGGCTGCAGGCGCAACAACACAAGGTATGCGTACCGTTGCAAGAACTTTACTAGAAAAAGCATAAGCAATTTACTTTTTCTGTAGCTAATTAAAAGCCCCTTAACTTTATCTAAGTTAAGGGGCTTTTTTGATCTAAAGGGGAATTTTACAAACTGATACAAGCTTTTTTGAGTAAATTAGTATAAAATCCCGCCCCACATTTTCTCATCCTGTGGTTAGTTTTTATTAAATTAGCTACACTAGAATGATCATTTCACACTGGGGTCTCTATTTATGTCAGATAAGTGCTATATCACTGCGCAGCAGCTTCTTGAAGATTCATTTCGTGTTGCGGCACAAGTTTATGAAGATGGTTTCCGTCCTGATTTCATCATTGGTATTTGGCGTGGTGGTGCTCCAATTGGTATCGCAGTTCAAGAATATTACGATTACAAAGGTATAGAAACTGACCATATCGCAGTGCGTACTTCTTCGTATTACGGTATTAACCAGCAATCTAAAGAGATTAAAGTTCACGGTTTGCATTACATCATTGAAAATGCCAATGCAGACAATTCATTACTAATCGTTGATGATGTGTTCGATTCTGGCCGCAGTATTTTTGCATTAAAAGAAAAGCTTTCTGAATTAATGCGCTTAAATCTACCACGTGATATTCGCGTTGCTTGCCCATACTACAAGCCAAAGAACTCAAAGGTAGACATGGTGCCAGACTACTTCATTCATGAGTCTGAAGAGTGGTTAGTGTTCCCTCATGAGCTTTCAGGCCTAACGCCAGACGAAATTATCGAAGGTAAGTCAGATTTAGCTAATATTCATGATTTACTTTTAGAAAAGTAAGTTTGAATACCCTTGCAGTTATGAGTGTGTCCTACACTTATAACTGCGCAAAACTATCGACGTAATCACTAAGCTTGTCGATATCTACTACTTGTAAACCTTGATTACTTCGCTGCACTAAGCCTTTTTCAACTAACTCTGTAACGACGCGTCTATATGCTCTTTCGGTGGTAGCAAAGCGCTCAGCTTCAGCATTGACGGTAGGGTAGGCACGCAGTAACGTTGGGTTGCTGTTTTCAGCTCTTAATAAGCAATCTTTAGCTATATTGTAGCTAAGAGGTAATAGCAGCTTATCTAAGTTTATTTTTTGGTTTTCTTGGAATTTAGCGGCAATTGTTTGCGCTGTGTACAAGCTTAACTCTGGCTTTTCTAACAGAAGGGCGCGCCAATGCTTGAGCTCTATTAGGTTATAGCTTACATCGCTAAAGCACGTAACTGTATAAATACACGGATAGTTATTCAGAGCTTCAATTTCACCTATCAGTGTGTTGTTACAATCAAGCTGGCCTAAAAGAAGGCGTCGGCCATTACCCACGTCATAGCTGAACGACACTGTGCCGCTTCTCACTAATACGAGTTTTGACAAGGGTTGATCTTGGTGGATCAGCACCTCTTTTTTAGCTTGTTGAAAACTGCTGCCAGCAAATGTCAGTAATTGGTCAACAAGGTAGCTTGAAAAATGATATTGAAACATTAACGCCGCTCTTCGGACAATTGTCCTATTTATTACATCTTAATGACGTTAGCATTAAGATTCTAAGAATTTACGCTAACTTGCTAGTAAGGTGTTTCACGTTACTGATACCTTCATTTCCCGTGTAATGATTTTAAAGCCAAGGTTATTCTTAAGCTTTACAAGGTTTTTAGTAAGTTAGCTTTTTTATTTTATTGTCAAAATAGCACAGAGTGCGTCAAAAAAAATGACAAGCTCCAATGCTAACCTAAAGCCTAGGAGAGAACAATTGAGTTGGGAATATTTAGGCTATTTAGCGTCAGCACTGTTGGTTGCTTCTTTGACAATGAGCGATGTAGTAAAACTACGTTGGCTTAACTTAGCAGGGTGTATTGCATTTACCTTCTACGGATTAGCAATAGGAGCCGTGCCCGTTGCCTTCACTAATGGCTTACTGGCGTTTGTGAATATTTACCACATCGTTAAATTAAAGCGTCAGCAAAAAGCTGACGCCGAGTAATATTATTCCTCTTTTTTATATTTCAGCTCGCCCGCAATCCAAGTTTGCGTCACATTTATATCGTGGATCTCTGAGATTGGCGCTTTGTAATAGTCTTTATCAATCAAAATAAAGTCAGCCCATTTACCTTGCTCTAAACTGCCTACCTTAAACTCTTGATGTGCAGCATAAGCACCACCTAAAGTAAATGCACGCAAAGCCTCATCACGCGATAGCAGCTCTTGTGGTCGCCAGCCGCCTTCTGGTAATTGATTATGATCCATTCGGGTGATGGCCGAATATAAACCATCAAATGGGTTAGCAAGCTCCACTGGAAAGTCAGAACCCGCTGCAATCACTGAGCCTTGTGCTAAAAAGGTCTTCCAAGCATACGCCCCTTCAAGCTGTTTTTCAGTCAGGCGCTGCTCTGCCATATGCATATCAGAGGTTGCATGAACAGGCTGCATTGATGGAATAATTTTTAATGTTTTAAAACGAGGAATATCTTCAGGAGTCACAATTTGTGCATGTTCAATTCGGTTACGAAGTAAAATCCCACCGGTTTTTTTGAACACATTTTCATACGCATCGAGTACTACGTGATTGGCTTTATCACCAATTGCATGAGTGTTTGCACTAAAGCCATGGGAAAAGCTTAGGTTAAATAGCTGCTCAAGCTTTTCTTGAGTTTCAAGCATTAAGCCATGATGATTTTTACGATCAGCGTACTCTTCAATGAGGGCTGCGCCTCGGCTTCCCAAAGCGCCATCCGCATACACTTTGACACTGCGAATCGACAGCATGTCATTCATGTCTTTATATTTACCCGCTTTGAGCATGGTTTCTAATTGAGGATCGGCAGCACTTAGCATGGCTACGATTCTGACAGGAAGAGTACTTTGCTCAGAGCGCTGCTTGTATACTTGCCACGTGTCGTAATCGATACCGGCATCATGGGTTGATGTGATGCCTAAACTTAGTAGATGTTTACCTGCATTATCTAAGGCTGTATTTATGCTGGCATGGCTTACTTTTGGTACATGCTGAGTAATAAGCGTTTCGGCTTTATCAATGAATACCCCTGAAGGTAAGCCAGAATCTAGCTTTAAAATTTCACCGCCAGCAGGAGAGGGAGTTTGTTTGGCAATACCTGCAAGTTCCATGGCTTTTGAGTTAACCCACACAGCATGACCATCAACGCGAGAAAGCACCACAGGTTTGTCTTTTACGTATTTGTCTAAATCAGCTGCAGTTGGAAACTCACCGCCAGGCCATTGCTCTTGGTTCCAACCGCGACCAATGATCCAACTTTGTTTATCTTTGGCAAACTCAGCCAGCATTTTGCCAACCTCATCTGCCGAGCGCGTATTCCTTACATCAAGTTGTGAAAGGTTATTTCCTAAACCAATCACATGGCCATGAGCATCGACTAAGCCTGGTAATAATGTGGCTTGCTTGCCATCAATTGCGGTGGCATCAGGGAAGCTATTTTTAATTGAGTCATTGCCTGTTTTTACGATTTTACCGTCTTTAAAAACCAGTGCAGAAAAGTGTTGGGTTTCGCCTTTATAGGTAGGCGTATAGCCATTTACATTATAAATAACAGTGGTGTTGGCAAAGCAGCTAAGTGAAGCTGTTGCGAGTAAGCTGATGATGAGTTTCATAATCTTCTAATAGTTTTTATTGATTTATGAAAACAGTATCAGAGTTGCAGTAAACTGCAACTCAGCAGAGATTAATAATTAACTATAACTCTTTATTTGCTCGCATAAATCTTAAACTCACTGAGGGATAATTTATTATCTTTATCACTGTCGTAATTTTTAAATCGCGACCACAGAGCTGGGTCTCTCGCAGACTCTGAGCGAGTCAGGTAACCATCGTCATTACGATCAAGTTGTTTAAATTTTTCACCAATACTATCTGCAGCAAAACTCATTGTGCTAAATGCACAACTTAAAACTAGGCTGGCAAAGGTTAATTTTGACATTACTTTAACTCTTGTTTGTTAAATAGTGTTTAAACTCAAGGAGCGAGATTTGTTGATCTTTATCTGTATCCCATTGCGCTATGCGTTTTTGCAAGTGCGGTTGCGATGACAGTTCCTGCTCAGATAAAAAGCCATTTTTATCTTTATCTAGGTGATCAAAGCGTTGTTTTACGTCCAATGCTAAGCTATTGAAGCTTATAGTAATTAAGGTGCATGGAGCAAGCCAGAAAATTCTCATAATTGCCTCCTAAATAAAAGTGCTTGCCATAATTTAACTCCCAAAATTTAAATCCGTTTACACATTCCCTCTGGGATTATGGCAAGCACTTTAAGCCGTTAAGGTTTGAATTTTTCAAACTCTTGTTCAGACAAAACCTGATCGCCGTTTTCATCCAGATCGGCAAATTGCTTAAGTAAGTTATCGTGTTTGGTTGCTTCAGTTAATGAAATCTCGCCATCGGCGTTTGTATCAAATTTAGCAAATCGAACATCCATTTGTGATGCTAAAACGGTGGCGCTGATAACTAAAAACATCAGCGAGAATGCAGCTAAAAGTTGTTTCATTACAATCTCCTATTGAATAAACGACTGAAACTCAGAAAATGAAATTTGGCCATTTTGATTACTATCAATTTGCGTAAAGTTGCCGTGCAACAAGGCATCTTCAGATGCTTCTGCCTCACTCAAAAAACCATTGCTGTCTTTATCTAGCTCATTAAATGTTGTCTGCAAATCAAGTGCGTAACTATGAACTGAGAACAGACTTATAAGCAGGGTGGCTACCGGGGCCGTTACTTTCATTTTGTGTCCTAAATAACTAATTTGCTTAGTACTAATCAAAATCAGTGCCAATATTAAAAGTTATTAATTATCAGTTAGTTATGGTTTTTGTGTGGTTTTGAATGCGAAATAGTTACAGGGTGTTGTGTCTTTTTTGCAACGATTTTCAGGTGTTAAAAGTTTATCTATTTTATTTCAATGAGTTAGTTTGTTGCCAAATAGCAACTTTGTATCGGTTTTTGGGGGAAAATCAGTACTTTTTAAGGTCGGATTCAGCGAGTGTCTAAGTTTGTTCGCTAATAATCAGCATCTGCAATTATGTTGAGAGTGAATATGCAAAATACAGTAGCGATAAAAATAAAACAGTTACTCAATTGGCGACCTAGTCTTATTGGCCAGTTCGTCTGTAGCATTTTGCTGTCTTTACTACCGTTATCTTTGGTGGTGATTTTATTTTTAAATGCGCTCAATAAGCAGCTTGCAGTGACTCAAGAAATCGTCGGTGACAATTACGAGATTACTAAAGCATTTAACAACCTCAAACAAGACTTAAATAGCCTTGAACGAGCAACTCGACAAAACTGGGTGCTTAAAAGTGAATCCCTCGATAGCTTGATTGCCAACAAGTGGCAATCGTCATTGCAAAGTGTCGATGAGCTCATTTTCTTAAGCCCAACCGCTGATTATGTCTCGCAGTGGCGGCAATTGGCTGAGGTGTTACAATTTGCGCATCAGCATTTATTAATAGAACAAAAGCAAGATGGTGAGCTGTTTGCACCCGCTAGTAAGCTTATCAGTGAGCAAACAAATTGGCTCAAAGAGCAAAATGAATTGCGCATCACAAAAAATCAGCAGCAATTAAAAGCGCTTCAAGCTTCATTTATTAATTGGTTAGTTGCGTTAATTCCACTCACGTTATTGGTCGGGGGCGGCTTTCTTTGGCGGATCAGCGGGCGGCTCAGAGAACTCACACATGTGATTGATAAACTTGGACAAGGTCACTGGCAGCAAAAAATTCAAGTTCGCGGCTCGTCAGAGTTAGTTGAATTAGGTAATAAATTAGAGTGGGTTCAAGCGCAGTTACATATGCTTGAGCAGCAAAAAGATACGTTTTTACGCCATGTGACACATGAATTAAAAACGCCCCTAGCTTCGATGGTTGAAGGCACAGACTTACTCGCAGATGAAATTGTTGGTCCTATCAATAGCGAGCAACAAGCCGTTCTTGAGCTAATAACGCAAAGTATGGTGCGACTCAGAGCCATGATTGAAAGCTTATTGAGTTACAACGCCATTCGCACCAGTAAGCAAAGCCTAAGCGAGCTTAACTTTAATTTGATGATGAACAAAATTGAGCGTCATTTTGAGCACCGATTATCAGCGCGTGACTTATCCATTGTGTGGGTGAATGAATTACCAAATAAAGCTTTGTTTATCTCAATTGAGCTACTTGAAATGGTGCTTATTCAGCTTACCTCAAATGCGTTAAAGTTTTCGCCAGAACATGAGTCAGTGACAATAAAAGCAAGCTTAAAGCAGGGACAGTTAATTTTGAGTGTCAGCGACTTAGGAATAGGCATAGAAGATACTGAAAAAGCCGCCGTGTTTGGGGCTTTTTACCAAGGTAAGAATGCAAAACAACATACTGAAATGGGCAGCGGGCTTGGTTTAACCATAGTTAAAGAAACCGTTGAACAATTAAACGGTAAGCTCTCTATTACTGATAATGACCCGCAAGGATGTGTATTTACAGCCATTTTACCAATTCAATTAACCCAAGGAGTTAACTGATATGGGCTTAGCGAATAAAGCCAGTTTTATGCTTGTTATAGGCACACTTTTTATAACAGGGTGCACGATCACGCAAAAGCATGTTGAGGCAGAGCAAATAGAGCCGGCAGCAGAAGTGAAACCTCAAGGGCAACCTAACCCCAAGCCTCGGCCGAAAAGTGAGCCGTTATATCCGCCTGCAAGTACAGTCATTGCTTGGCATGCTGCCAAGTGCGGTGGCTTTAAAGCAAGCTCTGATAAAGCAAATTATGTTGGCGAAAATGAGCTAAAGCGTCTGTTTGAGTCGATTTGTTTACTCGGTGCTTCAGAGCCAGAAAAAGCTCTTAGTCAGCTTGAAAAAAGTGACCATGCTTTTTATTGGCCAGATGATATTAAGCAGTATCTATGGTTACAAAAGCAATATTTACAACAGAATTTAGCGGCAAAACAAGCTAAGCAAGCACTGAGTGATGAAATGGAAAAAACCTTATCGTCGCTTGCGACTATCGAACAACAACTTCTGCTACGTGAAGAGACCAAGGAGCAGTAACCATGAATGAAGTAACAAAACCACGGGTTTTATTAGTAGATGACGATGCGAGTTTATTAAAGTTACTAGCGATTAGAATTGAGTCTAAAGGCTATTTGGTAAACACAGTTGAAAGTGGCATTGAGGCATTACAAACACTAAAAAACCAAACCTATGATGCGGTGATCACTGACTTAAGAATGGATGAAATGGACGGCATGGCTCTACATCGCCAGTTACAAAGTCGTTACCCTTCAATGCCGGTGATTATGATGACAGCACATGGTTCGATACCTGATGCAGTGGAAGCGACGAAGCAAGGTATTTTTGCATTTATTACCAAACCAGTTGATAAAGATGAGCTGTTCGACAGCCTTGCTAAAGCTATTGAGATCCATGGTGTACACGGTGATGAAACACCGACACAAACAAATATTGTCACCCGTAGCGGCGCGATGTTGCATTTACTTGAGCAAGTTAAATTGCTTGGTCCAACGCAAGTGAATGTGTTGATCTCCGGTGCTAGCGGCACAGGTAAAGAGCTGCTTGCACAAGCGATACATCAACATAGCCATGTTAGTGATGGGCCATTTGTGGCAATTAACTGTGGCGCTGTGCCGGGGGAGCTTTTAGAGTCTGAATTGTTTGGGCATAAAAAAGGCGCGTTTACAGGCGCAGTAAAAGACCATCAAGGTTTGTTTCAACAAGCTCAAGGTGGGACCCTTTTTCTGGACGAAATAGGTGATATGCCGCTAAATTTACAAGTAAAGCTGCTGAGGGTTTTACAAGAGAAAACCATTCGTCCTGTAGGCTTTCAAGAAGAAATCCCAATTGATGTGCGGGTGGTGTCAGCGACTCATAAGAACCTCCCAGAGGCAATCAATAATCAGCAGTTCCGTGAAGATTTATATTACCGATTAAATGTGGTGAACTTAAAACTGCCTCCGCTTTGTGAACGCCGAGAAGATATTAGTTTGCTAGCACAGCATTTTGCAGGTCTAATTGCTAAACGTATGGGGCAAGAGCAAAAGCAGTTTGCCAATGATGCGATGCATGCTTTGGTGCGCTATGATTGGCCGGGTAATATCCGTCAATTACAAAATGTGATAGAGCAGGTAGTAGCCCTTACACCTGGTAAAGTGATAGCTGCTCAGTTAGTTGAGAGTGCATTAAATAGTAATGTTAGTATTGCTGAGCCACTTTCGTTAAATGATGCAAAAAAAGAATTTGAGCGAGATTATTTAATTAATACGCTGAAAATGTCAGCGGGTAATGTTGCAGAAGCCGCAAAGCTTGCGAAACGTAATCGCTCAGATTTTTATAAATTAATCAAAAAGCACAACATTAATGTTGAAAGCTTAATATAAGGAAAAACATGGCGCTTTTTTTAGTCTATCTGGGCGGTCGTATTCAAGGTTGCCACATTGAAATGCACGACGTTCGATTTGTCGTAGGCGATAGCATTGAGCAAACCTACTCAAAACTAAAAGCACAATGGGTGGGTGATAAAAGCAACGTACACATGGATAGCTACATGCAAATTCAGCACATTGATGGTTATCAGGTCGAAGTGGTTGATAGTGCGCATCACCAAGCCGAAAAACTGTATTTTGTGAATTTGGGTGCTTACCGAGCTGATAGCCTTGCAGAGCAGCATGATTTTGCATTGTACGTTGCGCGTAGCAGTGAAGAAGCAAAGCAACGCGCTAAAGAGTCTTTATTGGCGGGAATGACTCATCTTCATAAAGATGACTTACACGATGTAGACGATTGTTTTGCGATTGATTTGTTAGATAGCAACTTATCAATCAAATTAACGCCAAGCGGGCAAGCTCAAGCAATGAAGCCCGATTGGTTTGGCTATCACGTGTTGTGATCTATTCTTGGTTATCGTTTTTACTGGCAACTTTAAAGGCGATAATCACCAATCCAAACAAGGCAAATGGCAGTGCAGCGAGTAAATACTCAACGGTATGGCTGTCTTGGTAGTTAGGCTGGAGTAGGAAGTGACCTGCAACACAAAGTAAAATAGCCACGAATAAAACGGGCAGTAAAATCAGTTCTTTTTTAGGTGAGTGTTTTTTCATTACAAGGCGTTATATTCCAAAGGTGCGCCATTGTAATGATCTCAGCTTACTCAGGTCAAATAAGTTGCTTTGTAGTTTGCTTTATATTGCGCTGTATCAACTTTTTTAGTGTCAGCTTTTACAGGCTGCTTTTTTGGAGCCGCTGGTTTATCGGTTGCTTCATTATAGCTAAACAGCCCCATAATGAATTCAATCTCTTCACGTTGTAATCCAGATCGCATGATGCCCTCCAAAGAATAATTTGCCTTTTGTATTACAAATATTACGTCCTGTAATCTGAATTATCGGTGAATACCCAGTCATTAAACTGTAATCATATGTAACGCAAATATGCTTATTTAATAGGCAGCTCCACAGTAAACACAACACCTGTGCCATCAGCTAAATTTTCGGCCAATACTTTACCGTGATGGTAATCGCAAATAAGCCTTACAATATAAAGACCTAAACCCAAGTGGGGCTGCTGCTGATGTTGCTGACTTCTCACCGAGACCATTGAGTCGAAAATGTGTTCAACTAAACCGTCAGGGAGCAGAGGTCCTTGGTTGCTGATTGTTAATAATGCATGGTGCTCTTGCTTGGTTAAGCTGACTGAAATTGTGCTTTGCGAGGTTTTAAACTCAAGTGCGTTGTTGATGAGCTTATCGAGTAATTGGGCAATAAATTCTGGTGCGCCACTAACATTTAACGGCTCTTTACAAAGCGACAATGTAAATAGGCTTTCACCATAGGTTATTTGATAGCCCTGCATGCAGCCGGTGATCACCTTGGTCAGGTCAAACTCTTCTGCCTCGGCACTTTGAATACTTTGTTCAAGGCGCGTTGCTTCACTCATGGTGGTAATAATTTTACCTAACCGCTCAACCCCTTCACTAGCACGGTCGAGGTATTTTTGACTCAGTTCAGATTGCGGCTGCATTTGTAAATTTTCAAGCGATGAGCGCACAACAGCCACGGGCGTACGAAGTTCATGGGAGAGTCGTGATGACATATTTTCTAAGTAATCAGTATAACCACTTAAACGGCTAACAATGTTGGCAAAGCTGCGAGAAAGATCGCCAATTTCGTCATTCGAATCGGCATAAGTAATTTTGCCGGTGATCCGCCCTTGAGCATCAATGGCTTGTTCGGCGTTGTCACGTAAGCGGCGAATACGGCTGGAAATTCTTGAAGCAAAAAAGAACAGTGTCACAGTACCAACAAGCATCACCGCTAAAATGACATTAAATAGCTTTTCTAACGATTTATTACGCAGAGTACGCACGCCGTTGGTGGTTTCTTCTGCGATTACTGCACCTATTACTTTGTCTTGGATCCAAATAGGGTAGGCCGCCGATAAAATAACGGCTTTGTTATCTGGGGTTAAGCGCCATGATGATGCGGGTTTACCATTTAAAGCGCTGGCTATGTGAGTACCTTGCATCGCTGCGACATCATGTAAGGTATCAATAAACTCATTTTCTGGGCGAGTTAAAATTTTATAGTAAAGTGGGTGTAAGTAATCTTGCTCAAAGCGTTGCCACCAGGTTGTTGCGGGCGCATCTTTTAGGCCGTCTGCCCAAACGCCATCGGCATGATGAATTGAGCCAGATTGTGCAAGTACACGATGATGGTTATCGACGACCCAAATTCGGCTGCCACTGTGGCCCATGCCTTTCAAGATACGGTTAATTTCTGGCGAAGGCACTAAAACAGAGCCGATATCATTGGGGTTTTGTAGATTTGAGGTCGACATAAGCTGAGGCTCAACCTTGTCTTCATCCCAATCTTCAATAGCAAAACCAAGCTTATTACCTAGCATCGAAAGTGGAAAACGCAGCTCTATGTTGTAACCCGCGTTGGTGCTTTTAAAATAGCCTTGGATTTTAGTGACCGGCTCTTGTGTAGCAGCATCAAAGGCATTAACCCAACCATCTTGGCGGGCGGCCACCACATAACGTTTAAATTCACCTTCAGGTGTTTTTAACATGATCTGTAAGTGATCATTACGGGTAAAGCTAAGCACATTTTTAGCACGATACACCAGTGAGCTGTCAGTGACTTTAAAAGCCGCATAGAGGTAGTTTTCGTATTTGCCCACCATATGATCAAAACTTAGATCACTATCATGATGCTCATGGCTTAACCCCTGTAAATAGCGCTCGTCGTAATGCCAAAATAGGTTTTGATAAGGCTGCCACTCTGACAATTTACCATCAAGTTGAATCGGGTTATTTAGGTTATAGGCATATAAATCTCGGCCTTTTACAACTTGATCTAAAAAGTTGGTTTGCGAGTCAAACAAAGCAGGGCGCTCATGTAATGCGGTTGCGAGTGCGCGGGTGGTGCCCACTAAGGTTTTTTCTTGCCCTTGTCTTAAGAACTTTTCCATTTCCCAAACATACTCATAGCCAAGCCAAGGCAATAAAAATAAAAAGCAGGATAAGAAAATGAACTTTGTTCTAAGCCCCAAACGCAGCATTAAGCTTGCTCCCAGCGATAACCCATACCGTAAACGGTATCAATGCAGTCAAATGCACCATCTAAAGCAATAAACTTTTTACGAATGCGTTTTACGTGTGAAGTAATAGTGCTGTCATCAACATAAATTTTCGCATCACTCATTAATTCGTTGCGGCTTTTTACATGGCCTGGACGCTGTGCAAGTGAATGTACCATCCAAAATTCTGTCACAGTTAAATCAACCAGTTGCTCTTGCCAAAAAACCTGCATGCGCTGGGTATCTAACTTTAACGGGCCACGATGCAAAAGAGCAGTTTGATCGGCGGGTTGATCGAAAGCATCAAGGCGTCTAAACAAGGCACCAATGCGAGCAGCAAGATGCGCCATACTGATGTCTTTGGTTAAGTAATCGTCAGCACCCATGCGCAGGCCACATACGGTATCAATTTCACTATCGCGGGCGGTTAAAAATATAATCGGTAAGGTTTTAGAAAGACCGCGTAATGTTTGGCAAAGTAAAAAACCACCATCTACTTCATGGCCAAGGCCAATATCAACAATGGCTAAATCTGGTAAAGATTGACTAAATGCCAGTTCAGCACTGGCTCTGTCAGCAAAGCCTACAACCTGATAGCCCTGAGCGCTGAGCATTTCTGTGTAGTTTTCGCGGATTGCTGTTTCATCTTCAACGATTGCTATTTTCTTCATTGTTAATACTTACTTAAATTCTTTCTATAGCGAACTATACCTAATTTTTTGCCTTGCGTACTGGCAAAAACGCGATTGCCATTTTTCTGCCACAATTGCTCAGCAGTTTGCCTTTTTTGATCCCCTTTATTGCCATTTCGACTTGTTTTAATAGCTCCATACCAAGTTCGCAACACCAACCAATGTTGCCAAGCAATTAAGTAGAAAAAGGATTAAACCATGAAAAAATTAATTATTGCCGCTGTTATCACGTCTGCTGTATCTGTAGCCCCTTTTGCAGACGCTGCGAGTCAAGCTAAACAAGAAACACCAAAAGAAACAGCCATTGGCTTAGGTGCAGGTGCCGTTGTTGGCGGCCTAGTCGGCGGCCCAGTGGGTGCATTTATTGGCGCGTTTGCTGGTGGCTTAATTGGCGAAAAAGAAGCGGCAGACAACACCATTGATGAACAAGCACACGCATTAGTTGTAATGAAAGAGCAAACCGCTGATTACCAACAAGTGATTGCCGATAACGCCGCCTTAAGTGAGCAGCTTGAATTATTAGCTGACGAAAAAGAGCAGTTACTACAAGCCCAATTGAACACCTTATTGGCCATGACGGTACAGTTTAAAACTGGCTCTAGCGAAATTGCCCCACACTTTGCTAACCAGCTTAATAAAGTCGCACAGTTACTTATTGCTCAGCCAAATCTGGCTATCGACTTAAATGGCTTTGCAGATCAGCGTGGTGATGAGTTGGCTAATTTAATGCTCTCAAAACAGCGTGTAAATGCAGTGCAAAGCTACTTAATTAAACAAGGTGTGCCTCATACGCGCTTAACCGCTACCGCCTTTGGTGAGCAGCAAAGTGTTGCCGATTCAAATAACTACGAAGACAACGTGTTTGACCGCCGCGTAACCTTAACGACACGCCCTGTTTCACAAAGCAGCTTACGCACAGCACAAAGTAACCACTAATTCATCGGTCGATGGAGTGACATATTATGTTGAGTAACCGTACCAAAAGGCTCCTTTTTGGGAGCCTTTTTATCCTCTTATTAGGTTATGCAGTTAACCCTGCATTTGCAGCCAATGCCAGTGCCGAACTACGTTTTTATGATGATTCTAATAGCCAAGTGTCGTCGGGCTTATTAGTGAAAAACGATGTCACTATGACGCTCACTGGGCTTATTAATCATGTTGTTGTTAAACAGCGTTATCAAAACCCGCACCCGTTTGCGGTTAATGCCCGATATGTGTTTCCGTTACCAGATGAAAGCGCAGTTCATGCCATGCAAATGCAAATTGGTGAGCGCATTATCACCGGTAATATTGCCCTTAAGCAGCAGGCTGAACAGCAATTTGAGCAAGCCCAAAAACAGGGTAAACGCGCCGCTTTAGTACGTCAGCAACGCGCGAACATTTTCTCTACTGATGTAGCAAACCTTGGAGCAGGGGAAGAGATTGAAATTACCTTGCAATACCAAGAGATAATCGGTTTTCGAGATGGTGTGTTTTCACTGCGTTTTCCAACCACTATTACTCCGCGCTACGAACCTTTAACGGCAGAACTGCAGCAAAAAGTGAATCTAGAAACAAAAGGCACAGAACAACAGAGCGACGCAACAGCTGATACAGCGCAATTGGCATCAGCGTGGCTAAAGCCTGTTTTTCATCGTGCACAAAGCCAAGAGTCTGATGCGAGCCTAAACCTTGCTATTTCGATGGATATAGGCCTTGAGCTGAGTGATATCAGCGCTAATTTAGCGGGCATGCAAATCGATAACCCAAGCTTTGGTCGGTACCAGTTATCACTTAATCGTGATGTTCCAATGGATAGAGACTTTGAGCTGACATTTAAGCCCCTTGATAAAGCCCACTCTCAGGCTGCATTTTTTACCGAAACAGTAGCAGGGCAAGAATATGGTTTACTGATGTTAGTACCGCCAAGCGATCACTTTACTTCGCAAGCTCGTCTGCCTCGCGAAATGGTGTTTGTTGTAGATACCTCTGGCTCAATGCATAGCCAATCAATGGAGCAGGCTAAACAAGCCTTGTTTTATGCCCTTTCATTATTGGATGAAAATGACAGTTTTAACATCATAGGCTTTGATAATGAAGTGTCGGTATTAAGTGACACGCCAATGATTGCCAATGACTTTAACATTCGCCGTGCAGAGCGCTTTATTTATGGCTTACAAGCCGATGGCGGCACCGAAATAGCAAAAGCACTGACTCAGGTACTTGATGGTAAACAGCATGATGGCTTTGTACGCCAAGTGGTGTTTTTAACCGATGGCAGTGTGGGTAACGAAACGCAGCTATTTAAACAAATTCAAACAGATTTAGGTGACAGCCGACTCTTTACCGTCGGTATTGGTAGCGCACCTAATAGCTTTTTTATGACCAGAGCTGCTGATATTGGCCGTGGTACATTCACTTTTATAAGTAGCACCAGCCAAGTACAGCCCAAAATGCAGCTGCTATTTGATAAATTAGCGCATCCCGCGGTTACAGAACTTGCACTTGAAGGTGATAAAGCAGTCCTTGAGTATTGGCCATCGCCATTACCTGATTTGTATTTTTCAGAGCCGGTTTTGGTTGCCATAAAGCTTGATGGCAGTCAGCACTTAACATTAAAGGGGCAAACAAACACAGGGCCAATGACGATTAATTTAGCAACGGCCAATGCTGCAAACGGCGAAGGTATCGCTAGACTCTGGGCAAGACAAAAAATTAAGTCACTACTGCTTTATAATGAAAAGGATGCGGTACGCGCAGAAGTCGAGACATTAGCACTTCAGCATCATTTACTTAGCCCTTTTACAGCCTTTATTGCAGTTGATAACTATGCGGATAATGAGATTGCAGAGCGTTCAATGCAAGTACGCAACAAACTTCCTAACGGCATGACGCTACCGCAAACCGACGGACAAAGCCGGGTGTTTATGTTACTAGGATTGTTGCTGCTTTCATTCTCGTGGTTATGGCAATGGCGACGCTAAAAAAAGCGCTGCCAGTTTGCAGCGCCTTACTTGGCATCGCATTGTTTGTGAATGGTGGCTATATGCAGGCGAAAGCTTGGCTGGCTCAGGCTCTGATTGAATCTGCTTGGCAGCAAGCTTTGCAAAGTCCTAATCAGCAAGTAAGGCCTTGGTTTTACGCCGATGGTTATGTCACTGCACACATAAATTGGCCAAGCCAGCAGCAAGAGTTGACTGTACTTGCTGGTGCATCGGGGCGAAACCTCGCGTTTGCCCCGGGGCATTTTTTGCCAAGCGGTGAACTAGGCAGCTCAAAAGGGGTGTTAATAGCTGGCCATAACGACACCCACTTTGCATTTCTAAAACATGTCGCAGTGGGGGAGCAGTTCAGTATGCAGTTGCAAAGTGGCCAGATTGAGCACTATCAAGTTCGTAGCATTGATGTTATTCATCAAAGCGAACAGGGCTTTTTAGCACAATCAGGCCTTTATTTATTAACCTGTTACCCTTTTGACTCGTTAGCTTCTGGGACTGATTTTAGATTATTGGTGTCGGCTGATAAATTATCGTCTACGTCAACTTTCAGTTCTTGATGACGTTGGCTAACAATAACACCGGCAAATACCACCGCAATACTCACCCATTGCCAAAGTGTCAGAACTTCGCCAAGTAAAATGGCAGACAAAATCAACGCAAAAATTGGAATGAGGTTTGAGTAAGCGGCAGCGGTTAATACCGACACCTTACTGATGGCGTAATTGTACATGCCATAGCCGCCTAAAGTGACACATGAGCCTAAATATAAAATGCTCAGTAGGGCACTTAAATCGTGCTGGTTTTCGCTGGGTAGTTCGATGAAAAATAAAAAAGGCGCGAAGAACAAGCTACCACTAAACCCTTGAATTGCTATTAAGGTCAGCGGTGAGTAACGAGCGACTAAGTGTTTTACGCTCACGGTATAAAACGCGGCGCATACCATCGCCATCAACTCTAAAAAGTTACCAAGCAGTGGGTTAGGGGCTTGCTCTGTGCTTGGTGATAATAGCGTTAATAAAATACTGCCACCAATACATAAGGTAAAGCCAACGACGATGGCTTTACTGATGTACTCTTTTAATATTAAGAACGCCAAAATAGCGACGATAATTGGTAAACAAGAGACAATTACCCCAGCTTGCGATGCTGAAGTGTATTCAAGAGCATGCCCTTCAAATAAATAATAGAAACAAGGCTCAGCCAGTGACATACCAATTAAGTACTTCCAGTCGCCTGGTTTGAACTCAAAGCGGATTATATAGCGCCATAAACATAAGCTAATCAATAGGGTGGTTAGCATTCTTAAAAAAATCACTAACACAGGATCATAAACATTGATTGCATGCTTTAAAGCAATGTAAGAGCTACCCCATAAAAAGGTCGCAATAATTAAGCATAAACTGGCTGGCATAGGTGTCGCTATTGAGTAAAAAAACGAGAGCGCGATCCTAGCATGAATTTTTTTAACTTGTTCAAAAACTGTTAGCTGGTATAAATATACCCAAACTACCTCAATATGCGAGTTTCAGTTGGAATTAAAAGCGATTTAGGCAAGGCATTGATTGCAAATAATAGTGGTTCTATTGTTAAAATCAAGAACGCAGTATAAATCGCTTTTAAACCAACCCTTTGGGCGCTTCACAGGCACTTACTCTCATCGTTGTTACTTCTTAAAAGGGACTGCCATTCTTGCAAAGTAACGCCTTGATATTAAATACCTGTGAAACGCTGAATTCTGCATATTGAGGTAGCTTGGGTATAATCTTTCTACTTTAATTACAGAATATAAGAATCAAATGCAAAGGCCACACGTCGTTGTTGTAAAGCTGGGCACAAGCGTGCTGACAGGCGGTACCGACAAATTAGATAAAGCACACATGGTTGAACTTGTTCGCCAATGTTGTGAATTAAAAAAACAGGGTTATCAGGTTGTTTTAGTATCAAGCGGCGCGGTTGCTGCAGGTCGCGAGCAACTCATTACCCCCTGTGGTCGCTCTTTGATTGAAAAACAAATGCTTGCCGCAATTGGCCAAGGGCAGCTTATTCATATTTGGCAGAGTCTGTTTGCTTTGTATGGTGTGAATGTAGGGCAAATGCTACTGACCCGCGCCGATGTAGAAGACCGTGAACGTTACTTAAATGCTCGCGATACTTTAAATGCACTACTCGCTCACAATGTGGTGCCAATTATCAACGAGAACGACGCTGTAGCCACCGCCGAAATTAAAGTCGGTGATAACGATAACTTATCTGCTTTAGTCGCAATATTAGCGAATGCTGAAAAGCTGTTATTGTTAACTGACCAAGAAGGCTTATTTACAGGCGATCCTCGCTCTGATGCCAATGCAACACTTATCAATGAAGTTGAGCATATTAATGATGAGCTCAGAGAGCTCGCTGGTGGCAGTGGCACCACCCTAGGTACCGGTGGTATGGCAACCAAACTGCAAGCAGCCGATATTGCACGTCGCGCCGGTGTTGAGGTAATTATTGCCAAAGGCGCAGGCAAAAATGTGATTTTAAATTGCATGGCCGACAAGCTCCCTGGTACACGCTTTTTAAAACTCACCGCACCAAAAGATGGCCGCAAAAAGTGGTTACTTGCAGGACCTAAAAGTACGGGGCAATTAGTAATTGATGATGGCGCAAGCCTTGCGCTTAGAGAACGTGGCGCAAGCTTACTGGCAAAAGGCGTAAAGACTGTGAAAGGGCAGTTTGAGCGTGGTGATGTGATTGAAGTGGTGACCTGCCAAGGGCAATGTATTGCTAAAGGCCTTGTTAACTTTAACCATCAAGAAATTGATCAAATTAAAGGCTGTCATTCATCGCAAATAACTGAGTTGCTTGTATTTGCACCAAGCAGTGAAGTCATTCACCGAGATGATATGATTTTGTTATAGTTTTTTAGTAATTCTAGCAAACTTAACTAAACTAAAGTTATGTTTTATTTTGGGGGCTTCTAAATGGCTTCTAATGCTTGCGGGCATGACTGGGTAGTCACTATAACGCAACAGGAAGAAGAGCCTGAGTTAGACAGTGCACTGATAAATGCTGTTGCTGAATTAGGTGAGTTTACACGTTTTGCAATCTATATTAATAAAACCTTTAATATTGGTCTTCCCGCACGGCTGTTAAATAAGAACACAGCCATTGAGGAGCTTAGCGAGCAAGAAGTCCTAGACTTATTGGCAAAAGTCAGTCGCAATAAAATTCGGATTAGCCGTGATTGTGGGGTGATATCGACATATGTGCCAATTTATTACACTGGCAATGTTGTCGGTATACTTGTTGTTGAATCTGATAAAGAGTTAACCGAGCGCTGCAGTATGCTAGCTATTTATATGCTGAATATCTATGCGAATCAGCTCTCTTTATTACATAAATCACAGCAGGATCCACTTACTGAACTTCTTAACAGGCAAACATTTGATAAAAAAGTGATTGAGATAGCTGCCAATACAGCGGTCGAGCATGACTCTAAGCAGTGTCATTGGTTCCTTGCTATGGTTGATATTGATCATTTTAAACGTGTTAATGATAACTATGGTCATGTAATTGGTGATGAGGTTATTTTACTTGTGGCACAGCTTTTAAAAAATAACTTTCGTATTGAAGATTACGTTTTTCGCTACGGCGGCGAAGAGTTTTCTGTGTTATTTCAAGCAAGTGACGAGTTAGATGCACGAAATGCACTTAATCGTTTTCGCTCCTGTGTTGCTCAATACCCATTTCCTCAAGTAGGCAACTTAACAGTGAGTAGTGGTTTTATGCCAATCTACGAGTTTGAAATGGTTGCCAGCCTTGTGCAAAAAGCCGACCAGGCCTTATACCATTCTAAAAACAGCGGTCGTAATTGTGTCACTGCCTATTCCGAACTAGATATTCAACAAAGCCAACCTCAAGATGATTCAATTGAGCTGTTTTAAGGTGTTGCAGCGCGCTTAGCTGTGTTAAAATTGCCCACTATTTTTTTGAACCCTATGAGAAGGTAAGATGAAGTTTGTTCGTTGGTTGTTAGGCCGCATCATTTTGTTTTTTGATTTTGTATTCACGCCACGTAGTAAAAAGCGCCCAGCAGCAGAGCAAGCCGCGCTTGATTCAGTGACATCACAATTTAAACTATATCAATTTAAAGCCTGTCCATTTTGCGTGAAAGTACGCCGTGCCATTAAACGTCAAGGCCTTTCAGTTGAAACCCGTGATGCCAAAGATAACGAGCAATTTCGCCAAGAGCTATTAGAGCAGGGCGGAAAAGTAAAAGTTCCTTGTTTACGCATTGAAGAAAACGGCCAAGTGACTTGGTTGTATGAATCAAACGATATCATTGCTTATTTAGATAAAGTCGCGGCATAAAGCGGCTTTTCACTTCGATTATAGCCCGTGCTGTGCTAGCATTTGGGCAAATTTTTTAATTGTCTTTTGAGAGATATAACCATGACAATTCGCACCCGTGTTGCTCCGTCACCGACTGGCGACCCGCACCTAGGTACTGCATATATCGCATTATTTAACTACTGTTTTGCTAAGCAGCAAGGCGGTGAGTTTGTGTTACGTATTGAAGATACAGACCAAGTTCGTAGTACGCCAGAATCAGAGCAAGCTATTATGGATAGCTTACAATGGTTAGGCTTAAACTGGGATCACGGTCCAGATGTAGGCGGTGAGTTTGGCCCATACCGTCAATCTGAGCGTAGCGATTTATATAAAAAATTCGCGCATCAGTTAGTTGAACAGGGTAAAGCTTTTTACTGTTTTGCTACGAGCGAAGAACTAGACCAAATGCGTGAAGAGCAAATGGCCGAAGGTCTACGCCCTAAATACGATGGTCGTGGTTTAAATCTTTCTGAAGATGAAATTAAAGCAAACCTTGAAGCGGGTAAGCCTTACGTAATCCGTATGAAGATCCCAAGCGAAGGCACGTTTAAGTTTAACGACTACCTACGTGGCGAAATTGAGATCCCATGGGAAAATGTAGACATGCAAGTGCTACTTAAAGCAGATGGTTTCCCAACTTACTTCCTTGCCAACGTTGTTGATGATCATCACATGCAAATTAGCCACATTTTCCGTGGTGAAGAGTGGATCAATTCAGCGCCTAAGCTATTAAAATTATATGAAGACTTCGGTTGGGAAGCGCCAGTACTAGGTCACTTACCGTTACTGCGTAACCCAGATAAGTCAAAATTATCGAAGCGTAAAAACCCAACTTCAATCAACTACTATAAAGAAATGGGTTACCTTCCAGAGGCACTATTAAACTATTTAGGCCGTATGGGTTGGTCAATGCCAGACGAGCGTGAAAAGTTCACCTTAGCAGAGATGATTGAACACTTTGATATGAAACGAGTGTCGCTTGGCGGCCCAATTTTCGATATCGATAAGCTTAGTTGGTTAAACGGTATGTGGATCCGTGAAAACTTATCTGATGCAGAGCTAATGCAGCGTTTTGTTGATTGGAAATTTAATACCGAGCTATTCGCTAAAGTATTGCCAGAAGCTAAAACACGTATTAATACGCTTTCTGACATGGTTGACCTTGCGGGCCACTTTGTAGGTGGTATTCCAAGTTATGATCCTGCGCTATTAACAGCAGGTAAAGCTGATGAAGATGTAATCCGTCAAGCATTACAGTTCTTCATCTGGCAATTAGAAGGTTTACGTAGTTGGGAAAAACCAGCGATTTTTGCTATCGCAAAAGAAGTGGCGACTTTCCATGAGTTGAAGATTAAAGACTTCCTAGAGCCAATCTTTGTGGCTATCACAGGTAAGACATCTTCAACATCAGTACTTGATGCGATGGAAATTTTAGGCTCTGACTTATCGCGTGCTCGTTTACGTGTTGCTTTAGCACATCTTGGTGTGTCTAAAAAGCAAGCGAAAAAAATTGAGCGTGCATACCGCGATTATCCGCAAGCTTAATCATCCCTTAGTTTTATAAACCGAGCTTTATGCTCGGTTTTTTTATATTTAAATCAAAGTTACCCCATATTTAACTTGTAAATAGGGACTGCTCTAATAGTATTAAACATGCACAATTTATCACTTGTATGAATATCTTAAGAAAGCAGTATAAGGTGACTGCAAGCGAGGGATTTTTGAAGCTAAGGCAAATGCTTTAGTCAGTTTTCAAGGAGAAAGTGATGTTTAAATACATACTGGCCTGTGTGGCCATTTTAGGCTTAAGTTTACCAAGTGTCGCTGCAGAAAAACCCAATGTACTTGTTATTTGGGGCGATGATGTTGGTATGTGGAATATTAGTGCTTACCATCGAGGTATGATGGGAGGCAGTACACCGAACATTGATAGCATTGCGAATGATGGCATGATATTTATGGATCATTACGCACAGGCCTCGTGCACTGCTGGCCGCGCTGCATTTATTACTGGTCAGTATCCTATGCGTACAGGTCTCAGTACAGTAGGTCTTCCTGGCGCACCACAAGGTTTGCAAGAGAAAGATCCAACCTTAGCAACCATGCTCAAATCAAAAGGTTACGTTACAGGCCAATTCGGTAAAAATCACTTAGGTGATCGTGATGAACACTTACCTACAAATCATGGCTTTGATGAATTTTTTGGTATCTTATATCACCTCAATGCAGGTGAGTATCCAGAGCAGCAAGATTATCCTCAAGACACTAAAACGCAAGAAAAGTTAGGCTTAAAAATGCGTGGAGTCATTCATTCAAAAGCGCTTGGAAATGGCAAACAAGAGATTAAAGATCTTGGCCCATTTGGGAAAGAGCGTCAGCGTAATTTAGACCAAGAAGTACTTGTAGAGTCAAAACGCTTTATTCGTGATGCAGTAAAACAGAATAAACCTTTCTTCGTGTGGCATAACACAACTCGAATGCATTACCAAACTAACCTTAATAAAGCTTATGACGGTAAAACTGGCTTTGGTTTATATGCTGATGGTATGACCGAAATGGATGATGATGTAGGTGAGTTACTTAACTTACTTGATGAACTTAAAGTCGCTGATAACACAATAGTGATGTTTTCTACCGACAACGGTGCCGCATCAAACTCATGGCCAGATGGTGGTAATCAGCCATTTCATGGTGAAAAAGGCGTTGGTGGCTGGGAAGGTGGCTTCAGAGTACCTATGGTTGTTAAATGGCCGGACCATATTCCTAAAGGTGTGAGCACAGGTGAGTTCATGACAATGGAAGATTGGATGCCAACGATTATGTCGTGGGTTGGCGATAAAGATTTAAAAGCTAATTTATTAAAAGGTACCAAAATCAATGGTCAAAAGTATAAGGTTCATTTAGATGGTTTCGATCAAAGTGATATCTTACTGAACAATGGTAAAACAAAGCGTAAAGAGTTCTATTACTTCACCGAAACTACCTTTCATGGAATGCGTTACGGTGACTGGAAGTTAATCTTTACAGAACAAAATCATTGGTTTAGGTCTACACAGCAAGCTCTTACTTCACCTTACATTATTAACTTAAAAATGGATCCATTTGAGCGTTTCATTGATGCTAGGGGTTATGATGAGTGGGCTGAAAACCGTAGTTGGATTTTAGGCCCTGCAGGTAATCAAATTTCAGAGTTTGTAAAAACCTTTAAGGCATTTCCGCCTAGTCAAGAGAGTATGTCAGTACAAGTGGGTAGTGTTGCTGAAATGATTTCTCAGCAAGCGTTAAACCGCTAAAAACGATAGGCTTTACCAGAACACAATGTTGCAAAATGACAGTTTTGCTCATCGCTGGTAAAGCCTTTACTGCTTCGAATTTGAAAACCATGAGCCAGCTCAAGTAATAGTTGCATAAGAATTATGCAATTTACCACTGCATAATCATAATTAATTGATTAATAAATAAATTTTATCTTCATTTCTTACCTAAATAAAATATGCTACTTCTATTTTGTACTCAGAGATATTGTATATAGAAACGCTATATTAGCCCACCTTTGGTAACTTTAATGTTAACAGTGTGTACAAAACGCTACACGAATGTACGTCATTTTTGATTCTCCCTGTGGTTATATTGTTACTACAAGCGTTGAAATGGAAATTCAAAAAGCTTGAATAACTATTCAAACTAACTATCCAGGGGATACTTTATGAAAGTCAAAACACTTTCGATCGCTGTTGCTGCAGCTCTCTATAGTGCTAGTGCTGCACATGCAGTCGGTGTTGAGAACAATCAAGTTAAGCACCAATTAAAAGCACCAAATATTACATTTGAAGAAGTGAAAGCATTTTCCAAAGAGTTCGAGCAAGGTAACTCTTCAAGCATGCTACAAAACGATGGTTTAAATGTTCAATTAAATAGCCAAGCAAGCAAATTTAAAGAAGAAGGTCTGGGTGGCGAACATATTTATATTATTCGTTTACGTGATAACTCTGTTGCTCTTGAAGCTAGAGACTTAACTTCGTCTTTATCAAAATCTATGCAAGCTCAAGGTATTACCAAAGTTTTTGAAAAAGGTCAGGCTGCAATTTCAGCCGTTACAGAATATCAAAACAAGCTTTATTCGAAACAACGTGCTGTTATGCAAAACGTAACGGCAGTTACAGGGCGTACAGAGATGCGCCGTCAATTCACTAAAGCGCTAAATGGTTTCTCTGTAAAAATGACAGAGCAAGAGGCATTACAGGTCGCTTCGCTTGGCTCTGTTGTATCAGTAATGCGTTCTAAAAATTATGATTTACTTTCAGATGAAGGCCCTAAGCACATCGGTGCTGATCAAATTTGGGATGGAACAAGTGTTCCAAGTGGGATCAAGGGCAAAGGTGAAGGCCAAATCATAGGTATTATTGATACAGGTATTAACTCAGATCACCCGTCATTTGCAGCTGTGGGTGCTGATGGTTATGAGCATGAAAACCCATTTGGTGCGGGCGTTTATGTTGGTGACTGTGTTGAAGAGCCAGAAGAGATTCAATGTAATAACAAACTAATTGGTGTACGTTCTTACGATGTGATCACAGATGCGTTTGATGCCATGATCCCAGGCTGGCCAGCGATTGGTGAAGATTATCAAGGTCATGGTTCGCATGTTGCGTCAACTGCGGCAGGTAACGTAGTCAAAGACGTTCCATATATGCTACCTAGTTTTGGTGAAAATACTGATGGCAATATCTTGAAAGAGGGTTTATTCCCTGAAATCTCAGGTGTTGCACCGCATGCAAATATTATTTCTTATCAAGTATGTTACCCATCAAGTGAAGAATATGCAGGTTGTCCTGGTGAAGCGTTAGTTGCTGGTATTGAAGATGCAATTTCTGATGGGGTTGATGTAATCAACTTCTCAATTGGTGGAGCCGATTCAAACGTTTGGGCCGATCCAGTACAACTTGCATTCTTAGCAGCGCGTGAAGCGGGCATCAACGTTGCCGCGGCAGCAGGTAACAGCGGTCAGGGGTGTGGCGCAGCTGAATGTTTTGGCTATTTAGATAACTCGTCGCCGTGGCTTGCGCAAGTTGCAGCAACAACACATGGTCGTACTGTTGTCGTTGAAACTGCTGTTGAATATGCGGGCTTTGCTGATGAAACGATGGGTTCTGAAGTACCAAGTTGGTCAGATATGGGGTTAGTTGGCGGTGCCATTAATAGCGAAGAAATTACCGGCGTTGTTGTCTGGGCTAAAGACTATGAAGACGTCAATGGCTTTAAAGACTCTGATGGATACTGTACTGCCGATTATCCTGAAAATACGTTTAATTTCTACAAAGATGGGACAGAAATAGCTGGTGCGGCTGATGGCAGCACGAATGTTATTGTAATCTGTCAACGTCACTCAGCTACAGATACAGCTGCCAATGCCCGTACCGCAAAAGTAGATCATGTAAAAGCCGGTGGCGCTGATGGTTTCATTATGTTCAACCGTGACAGTGATCAAGCTACAGTACCTGAGGCTTACTCATTACCAGGCGTTCATTTTACCTATGATCAATGGAATGGTGTGTGGCCCGATGACGGTTTAGAAGATTGGGTTGATAGCACATCAGAGAAAGGTCATATGATCACTATTAAGCCAACAGTGATTGAGCGCCGTGTTGATGCTGAAGATGCTGATTGGTTAGCAACCTTCTCATCGCGTGGTCCATCTTATTCGAATGTTGAAGTACTAGCTCCAACACTTGCAGCTCCTGGTGTTGATATTTATGCGGCATACTCTGATGAGCATCCTTTTGTGGCACCACATGGTCAAGATTATGCAGCGATTAGCGGCACGTCTATGGCATCACCTCATGTTGCCGGTGCAATGGCATTACTGCGTCAGATTCATCCTGAGTGGAGTGCGGCCGAGATTCAATCTGCACTATCAATGACTGCCGAAAACGTAGTTAAGTACCATCGTTTAAACAGTGAAAATGATGTTGTTGCTGATGCTAAAATTTACCGTGCTGGTGCAGGTCGAATCAATGTTGCATTAGCAGCTGAAGCAGGTTTTGTTATGGACGAAACAGCCGACAACTTCTTAGCGGCTGATCCATATAATGGCGGTACACCTCACAAACTTAACTTACCAAATTTGGTTAACTTTTCTTGTGCACCAGAGTGTCAATGGGTTCGAACTATCAAAGCAACAGAAGATGGAACCTGGACTGTAAGCCATGAAGATGTTGAAAACTGGGCATTTGATGTTAATTCACAAACCGCTCAAAATGGTGTGAATATTGATATCTTCCCGAAAACTTTCACACTGAAAAAAGGTGAAACGCAAACAATCATTGTTAAAGCATCAATCATGGATACCCAAGATTGGTTTAGTAACTCAGAAGTTGAGCTTCATACCAACCTTGTGTTCCAAGCTGAAGAAGCTGGTATCCCAGATGCACATTGGCCAGTAGCGTTTAAATATGACCGCGGTAATTTACCATCTTCATTAGAAACAACTGCTCATTCAAATGTAGGCACTTATGTTGCTAAAGGTATTGTATTACCGAGTGTTGAAGCACCTGTTGCACGCGCATATGAGCCGGTTAAAGCAGATATCACTACAGTAACTTTGCCAAAAGATGATGAGCGTACTTTCCCGTGGGCTATGAATCGAACAGAAGAAGTTGATGCTAGTGATATTCTAGATGAAGCAACATTTACTAAGTTTGTTACTGTGCCTGCGAACGCAAAACGTTTTATTGCTGAAAGCGTAGGTGTTGAATCCGAGTTAGAAGGTACTTTAAAAGTCGGTAATGCTATCGTCTATGTAGGTAAAGATTATAACGGTGATGGTATTGTTCAGCCGCAAGACGAGATCTTATGTGTATCTAACCATATCATTTACAATAACTTCTGTAATATTAACAACCCAGAAGAAGGTGAATACTGGGTTGTAATTTACAACTCAAATGAATCATCGGTTGGTGCGTTAGAAGAAACCTTTAAACTTGCCACAGCCGTTGTGTCTGACCAAGAGGCGTCAGGAATGACAGCCAGCCTTCCTAGCAGTGATGGCCAAAACACTGTTGAAATGACTGTTAATTGGGATATGGAATTTGATTCAGACAGCGTTTACTACTCTTTGCTTGATGTGGGCACATCGGCCGTAAATCATGGCAACCTAGGCTCTATTCCATTTAAGCTTAACCGTGGCAATGATGTTGCTCACCTTGATGCGCCATATACAGGTGCAAAAGTGGGCGATATGGTGCCTTACACATTTGAAGTATTAGCGAATAACTCAGGTATAGATCGTGAGTTCTCACTAGAACTTGATATTCCTGCTGGTCTTGATATCAAAGCAGAAAATGTAATGGTTTCAACAGCATCTGAAATCAACGTTGAAATTGCTGACGGTAAAGTGATTGTAACGGGCACACAAGCGGATACCCGAGATGTAGAGCCAGATTACATCGTCACTGATAACATCACTGATGAAATGTGTCGTACACCTGATTTTGGTAACTCAAACCCAGGCGGTTATGTCGACTTATCTGAGTTTGGCATTATGCCTATGCTTTCAGGCTTCGATGAAAGTAATCTATATAATTCACGAAGTGGTTATTCGTTACCAATAGCAAGCTTTTACAATGGTGCATTTGACACATTCAGTCTGTATAACAATGCTGATAATACAAATATCCAAAACTCGATAATTCAAATTCGTGGTATGGGGACAGTGAATACAGGCGGTAGTCGTTACTTCTTCCCAGTGCATAATCCGTTTCCTTATGAAACATTCCCTTATGAGAATATGGGTCCATTATGGCGTGGTTGGGAGTTTGCAGAGAGCGGCTTATTACGTTCAGTAATGTCAGTGGGTTTATCGTCTAACGAAGGGATCTCACTTGCAAGTACAACAACAGGTTGGGGTATTATTGAGTGGGATAACGCGTCAGATTACGACAACCCTGTTTATGATCGTGAAACGGGTCAATACACTTACACTAAACGTGATAACTCATTTGACTTCCAAGTGCTGTTTAATGCCAATACGCGCTTTGGTAAAGGCGAGCATGAAATTTACTATGCATACGATAATTTAGATTTTGGTACTACTCGTCCTGCTGGAAGTATCGGTTTACAAGGTTTCCGCGGTGCACAATATCAATACGGTCCTCTTGAAAGCTATCGCGGTATTCAGATTGCTTATAACAACTTAGATGAAGTAATCAGCGATGGATACGTAGTATGTATGGACTATGTTGGTCCAGAGTCATCACAATTTGAAGTCACCGCATGGGCCGAAGTTATGCCAACCGCTACAGGTCAAACACTTGAAGTTGCGGCTAAAGCAGCAATCTCGGGTCTGAATGACATGACTTCAACTGCAACACTGGCGATCCCTGGTAACATCACAGTGATTGCACTTGATGATATGGTGACAACTGAGGAAACACCGATTAGCTTCGACGTTCATCACATTGATGAAAAGAACTCGAAGAATGAAATCTCGGTAATTTCTGATGATGTAAGCTACGAAGTTGATGGCGATACAGTAACTATTACACCAAATGAAAACTTCTCTGGTGAGACAGAAGTAACTGTAAAGGTGTCTGATATTGAATACCCATCAGACGCAGCAAGCACAACCTTTATGTTAACAGTCGAGGCAGTAAACGACGCACCTGTTGTGGTTGTTGAAGCAAGTTCTCAGCAAGTCACTGAAGGCAGCGTTATTACCCTAGATGCCTCAGCATCTCATGATTTAGATAACGATGAGTTAACTTTCTCATGGCAAGGCCCAGGTACTATCGCAAGTCCAACATCAGCAATCACTGAAGTATCAGGTCTAACGGCTGGTGAGCATCAGTTTACCGTATTGGTAAGTGATGGAATAGAAGCGATGGAACTAGGAGTTGCTGTGACAGTAACGGCTGAAGAAACAACGGTCGTTCCTGAAGAAGCGCAATCAAGCTCTGGCTCAAGCGGCTCTTTAGCATGGATAACAGTGTTATTAGCTGGTTTTGCCGGTCTTCGTCGCCGTATGAAACGAGACTAAACACTCCCTAAGTGTGTTATGTAGCAAAGGGCCTTCGGGCCCTTTTTTTGTCATTGAGTAAATTAAATAATGGAATTTAATAACTAAAACTGAAAACCTATGTAGCAAAATGTACAAGCTATTTAATATTTCTTTCAGTATGTTAGTTTGACGATAGTAGATAAAATAAGTCATTTTACTGCGTTGTGTGGCAAAAAAATTATACAAAAATGTATGCAAACGCTATGATCGCCCCAGCACAGAAAGGGCTAAAAGAGTTTTAGTTTATTAAGTTAGTATAGTAGTCGTTTATTTCGGCATTAAGGTGAGTTACGTTAATGAAAAGGTTGTTTGGTTCAATGTGTTGCTTAGCTGCATCAACTGCATTTGCGCAGGATGATGTTAAGCAGCCGCAATTGATTAAAAAGTCTACTTTTCATGCAAGCGTTACGCTAGGCTACGGTGGTATTGAGAACCCAGTACTTGATGCCGATGATGTTATTTCGCCAATTCTGCCAAGCTTGGCTTATTATGGTGATAGCTGGTATTTCGATGATTTTTCTATTGGTTACAGCTTATTTGAATCTGAGAAATTTTATATTGATTTACTGGGGCGCTTTAATGATGATGGCTTTTTCTTTGAGTTAGATGGGGTAGATAAACTCTACGCGACAGGTGTGGTACGTTCTAGTTCAGGTCGACCTACAATTCCAAGTGCTTCACCAATTAACTTAACACCGATAGAGCGTAACCTTTCTTATATGGCTGGCTTTTCATCAGCTTTAAATGTTTATGACGACATTTGGTTGAGTGCGGCATACGTGCACGATATAACCAATGTTCATAATGGCTATGAAATCTTATTCAATGGCTACCAAGCATTTACACTGTTTTCCGGTATTGCTGGCATTGAGGCTGGTATAAACTACAAAAATGAAGAGTTAATTGACTATTACTACACGGTTAGCCCCACTGAGAGCAAAACTCGCTTATTAAGTTATAATTTAGAAAGTGCCACCAATTACTATTTAAAAGTAAGCTACGAGTATCCGATCAGTGATAATTTTAGTGTTGATTTCAAACTAAAGCACACTTGGCTTGATAGCAATTTAGCTAACTCACATATGATTAATAAAAATGGCTATTTCTCAGGTTTTACTGGCATTACATACCATTTTTAGGCCAGCTGATTGAAATTTGAGCACCGCCCGTTTCGAGGTTATTGGCTAAACCAATTTTACCGCCATGCCAGCTAGCAATACGATGCACGATATAAAGTCCTAATCCATAACCACTCGCCAATTTATCTCCTTCACCTTGTTTGAATGGTTCAATTAACGCATCAGCATTTATAGGCAACCCTGGTCCATCATCTGTGACGCTTATCAAGTAATTACCTGCTTTCTCTTCAGTGCTTATATAAATAGTGTGTTTTGCGTATTTTGTGGCGTTGATCAGTAAGTTTTGTACCGCGATTGCCATAAAGCTTGTTTCGCAAAAAGCAGCGTCAACCCCAAGAGTTGGAATAAATTTGAGTTCTTTGTATAAATCAAATTTAGCTATTTCCGTGTTGATCAGTTTAGTTAAGTTAACTTTCTCCTGATTAAACACACTTTGTTGATGCTCTAAACGAGCAAACGATAAATATTGTTCTAAGCGCAATTCAATCTCATCTATATCACGCTCTATTTGGCTACTTTCTAACGAATCTAGTTCTGCGATTGATAACGCAAATCGCATACGCGAGAGTGGGGTACGAATTTCATGAGAAATAATGCGGGATAAATCGCTATGAAGCTGCACAAATTTGTTGATACGCTCTGACATATCAGTAAAGGTGTTTGCAAGCGGTGCAATGGATGAATTTGGCTTTATATCGAGCTCTATTCGTTGCGGTTTTTTGCTGAAGCGGTAGGCTGCACGTTGCAATAAGCTCAAATCACGAAACACTGGGCGTATAAACAATAAAATCATCACACCAAGCAAAAAATAAAAGGCGAAAAAAGCAAACCAGTCAGTTTTTGCGTGTGAAATCAGGTTAATGGGGCCAACTTTTTGAATGCTACCATTACTGCCCTTGAGATATATAAATTGCTGATTATGCTCAGTGACACTGATAATACCGTCTTGATTAAACGTGTCGAGCAAAGAATCAGGCAATGCAATTTCACTTATGCTTAGGCTACTGATCCGCGAGTCTTTTTGCTCTGCTATTTGCGTAAGTTCAGCAACACTAATTTGTATACTCGGCACATGCTTAGAAAAAAACTCATTATAAAGCTGACCAAACGCAAGAACTAAAGCAATTAAGCTTACTGTGATAATCAGGTAAAGCTTAAAAAATTGCTGCTTCATAGTTTTGAAATATCCAAACTGTAGCCTTTGCCTCGCACCGATTTAATATCCAACGAATTTTTGTGGCTGCTTATCGTATCTTTGAGTTTTTTACGTAATCGGCTCACTTTTAAATCTATAGCGCGGTCTAGTCCGTCATACTCACGGCCAATGACATGTTTAAACAGCACTTCGCGAGAGACTGGCTGCGGCATATTCTTCGCTAGATAGGCGATAATATCAAATTCACTCTCATTTAGGTTCAGAGCAGTATTATGAAAGTAGATATCACGCTTTTTACTGTCTATGCGTAAACAGTCGCTGTGATCTGAAAAGTTATCTTGGTTTACAGTGTGGGCGATGATTGTTTTAATTTTCGCTAATAATAGCTCAGGTTTAATGGGCTTTATTAAGTAGTCGTAAGCACCTAAGTTTAGGCCTTTAATTTGTGATTGCACTGAGTCTAAAGCTGTTAAAAAAATAACAGGACAGGTGTATTTTTCTTTTAGTTGTGAAATTAATTCAAAACCATTGCCATCAGGTAACATCACATCACAGATAATCAATGAGGGAATAAAGGTAATTTCACTACTACGGTAATCTTCAGCTGTATTAAATACATCAATGGTATAGCCGTGTTTTAATAAAAATGTTTGAATTAAATTGGCTAGTTTCACATCATCTTCAATTAAAAAAATATGCTGCATCATAAACTCCAGCCAAAGCGCCGCTTTATACGGTAATCTTTGGCTTCATAGCTAACTATTGAGAGACGCTGCTGTTTAACAACGTTGCTGCTCAAAGGGTTAATTAACTTAACGGTAAGAGGGTATTCTGTTTTGATTAAAAACTGTTTGGCTATTAATCCTGTTTGCGTGTAGCACTGAGTGTAATGAGGGCGTTGGGTTACTTCTAAACAAAGTTCTTCATAAGGAGCAACTCGAAAATGAACTTGCACATTAAACTCGCAGGCTTTTTGTTTTGCTTCTGTCACACAGACTGTTGGTGAAACTTTAAAAAAGACCTGTTCAGCTTTATCTTCAGCTTGAGAGTAGCAGCAAAAACAAAAAAGCAGAGCCGCCCAGCTTAATCGGTTTATCATTTAACCAAGTCCCTGAGCGATTGGTCGTCTAAATTTCAAAGCAATATTTACCATTAAAAACAGATGAAACCATTCAAAATCATAGTGAGTATTCATTTATTTACCGCTTATTATCATTATTATTTATGCAGTCTATATGAGTTATTTCATGATAAAAAAGCGCGCTTATCATACCTCATTTATTTCATTAGCTACAAATTGCCTTACATTAAAGCTTGTGTTTCAGAGTTTTTTGTAGTGCCTCGTTCAGATCTTTATTAGCTTGTTGTTTTAAAAGATAAAGTGAATTTATATTTGTTTTTATGTAATAATTTTTCACTATATAAATGCGCTATTAGTTTTTACTATTCACGCTTATTTGTTAATTGTTTCGTACAAATTGATACAATTTGGTGCGCGCTCTGAAAGTAATTAGTCTTTCACAAAGTTAATATAGAAAATGATACTCAACAGATTCGACCTCTGTGTGCTTTTTTTTCTGATAGTATAGATAGGTTATAAGTAGTTTAAGCAGTGAACAAATATGTTAAGTCCTTATTATCAGCAGCATGCTGATTACGTTTCTATCTCACGCGAGCAAGGCTGTCGCTTTGCTAAGTTAGTGGCGGATGATTTCAATCCGTTACACGATAAAGATGCTAAAAAGTTTTGTGTGCCGGGCGATTTACTTTTTTCGCTGGTTTTAAACCGCTATGGTATTAGTGAAAAAATGGAGTTCACTTTTGCCGGTATGGTTGATGAAAATTCAAAGCTGACTTTTCCTGAAGGTGCTGATGAGTTTGCTATCACCGATGGCGAAAAAGTGATGCTAAAAGTAAAGCGTGAAGGGGCTGTTAGCCAATGTCCTGAGTTAACAAATAGCTTAATAAAAAACTATGTTGAGTTTTCTGGTACTACCTTCCCACATGTCATCATTCCATTAATGGGCAAGCAAGATGTGATGATCAACCCAGCCCGCCCAATGGTGATTTACGAATCAATGTTGATTAACCTTGACCGCCTTGATATCAGTGCACCTGAATTAGAGTTTGCTGAGCCTGATTTTGAGTTTACTGGCAAACGCGGAAAAATTACGCTTCGCTTCAACCTGTTAGAAAATGGCGAAAAAGTAGGGGCGGGTGAAAAGCACATGCTTGTATCTGGCATTCGTGATTATTGCCAAACAACGGTTGATGACCTAATTAGTTTTTATAATCACCGTAAAGAGTCACTTAAACCGGCGTAATCTTTACAATTACGACAAAGGGCGCTTATTGCGCCTTTTTTGTTGCTGATGTTCCGCGTACAATAGCGTTTTTATAGCTAAATATACTTCAGACTATGTCAGTAGCGACCTTTTCAGAGTTAAATCTTGCACCTGCATTGCTAACAGCCTTGCAAGAAGAGAATTATCACACACCCACAGCAATTCAAGCGCAAACCATCCCACTTATTTTAGCGGGTGCAGATGTAATGGGCAGCGCACAAACTGGTACGGGTAAAACTGCTGCCTTTGTTTTACCACTACTGCACAATTTGTTATCTGCTGAAGTACTCCCTGATGCTGTTAAAGTCCTAATTTTAACGCCAACCCGAGAGCTCGCACAGCAAGTCTTTGCAAGTGTAGAGCGTTATGCTGCGCATACTGAAATAAAAGCGGCATTGGCTTATGGCGGCGCTAGTATTGGGCCACAAATTAAAGCCATAAAAGGGGCGCAGGTTGTTGTTGCAACTCCGGGGCGTTTACTTGATCATCTGATCAAAGGCAGTATTAAACTTTCTAGAATAAATGCCTTGGTATTTGATGAAGCTGATCGCATGCTTGATATGGGGTTTATTGACGAGATAAAACGTATCTTGCGTCATGTGCCGAAAGAACGCCAAACCTTACTTTTTTCAGCCACATTTGATGACAGTATCTTTAAGCTTAGTAAGCAGTTACTAGATGATCCTAAACTAGTTGAAGTGAATAAACGCAACTCGGCAGCGGTTGAAGTTGAGCAGCTAGTTTATGCGGTTGATGAAGACCGTAAACGTGAGCTGGTGTCACACATGATTGGCATGAAAAATTGGCAGCAAGTACTGATATTTACCCGAACTAAACAAACTGCTGATGTGCTTGCTAAAGAAATGTCTAAAGATGGCTTAAAAACCGAATCAATTCATGGTGATAAAAGCCAAGGGGCGCGAGATAAAGCATTACAAAACTTTAAATCTGGTGTAACTCGGGTATTAGTCGCGACTGATGTGGCCGCTCGCGGCCTTGATATTGCCTCTTTAAAATATGTCATTAACTATGAGCTACCTTATGTGGCTGAAGATTATGTGCATCGAATAGGTCGTACAGGTCGTGCAGGCGAAAAAGGGTTAGCGTTGTCGCTAGTTAGCATTGATGAACAATGGTTATTAGATGAAATAGACATTTTACTGGGCACCAGACTTACTCCTCAGTGGTTACCGGGGTATGAGCCAGATTTAACGAAAGAGCCTAAAAATATAAGAAAAAACACTAATAAAGCTCGTCGCTCGCGAGATAAAAAGCGTATTTTGGGTCAAAAAAGTATGAGACACCGTAAAAAGTGACGTATATTTATACTATCCACTGACTAAAATAAGTGTGTAGTATGTTAGAAGTTAATAAATGGTCATTTTGTCAGCCTGACAACCAGTTTTCTTTGCAAAAATGGCAAAAAACAGTCGATTTAATGACCGAGTTATTCTCAGCGCCTGCAGGCTTTATTGTTCATAAGACAGATGAAGCATACCGCATAATTGTTTCTAGCGAACAACGAGAAAACCCTTACCATGCTGGAATCGAGTTAGCCATTGACGACAATATCTTTTGCAAAAAGGTATTAAAAGATATGGCTCCTTTATACATTCCACAAGTTAGTCTAGATAATCAATGGGATGATTGTCCACTTACTGTCGATGGCGTTGAATCCTATTTAGGTGTGCCTATAACTTGGCCGAGCGGGGAACCGTTTGGTACTTTTTGTGTAATGGATTTTAAGAAAACTGATTATCAGCATAGTCTTTTAGAACTCATCGAACAGCTTAGGGATATGGTGGAAGATGATTTAGCTCTACTTGATAATTTCACCCAAATGCGTGAAATTGCGATGCTAGACCCCCTCACAAATATTTATAATCGCCGCGCACTCAATTTACTTTGTCAACATAAATTAAATCTTGCCGCCCGGTTGGGCTTTAATATCTGTTGTTTGTTTATCGATATAGATAACTTTAAACCACTCAATGATAAGCATGGTCACGAAGTAGGAGATAAAGCACTGATATGTCTGGCTGATACATTGAAGCAATATCTCCGAGAGGCTGATATTATTGGCCGCTTAGGAGGAGATGAATTTATTGCGGTTCTGCAAGTGAAAAGTAACGACTGTATCGAAGCGATTAGCTACAAACTTAATGAAGCGTTTAAAGAAAACCTTAAACATATGGCAATACCTGAACTTAATTTGAGTATAGGTTCAGGTATTGTAGCTCAACCTAAAGAAACATTTGCTGAGCTATTAAAGCGGGCTGATGAAGATATGTATGAGAAAAAGCAAGCCTCTAAACTTGCCCGCTAAGCTATTTGCTTTTCAGCTAGGTTTAATTCCATGGTTGCTTTAAGTAGACGGTAAAGGTTAATTGACGCATCAATTTCTTCTTTACGGTTAGTTAAGCTCTCAATATTTAAACCTAGCGGTACATCTAAATGCGCACAGCTTTGTAAAATTAAATCGAGATTCTCACGGCAAATACGCACTGATTCACTCAATGTATTTGCAGAATCTAACATGCGGTACTTAGTTGCTTCTGGTACTGAAATACCTAGCCACTCCATAAACTCTAAGGTTTTTTCACCACCACATGGGGTAAACGTTAGAATAATGCGTTTTGGTGCTGTGCCTTGTGCTTTACAGCTACGTGCATAGCTGGTGATCAAATCAATCGTCGCTTGCGCATTATAAACCGCTTGCGAGATGAAAAACTTACAACCTTGTGCTGTTTTTTCAACTAAGCGCTCATGTTCATTGCGTTTGCTAGCGTGACGTTCGGCAATGGTAACGCCACCTAAAAACACATCACTGCTTTGCTTTGCAAGCGTTTTATATGCATCAGGAAGGCTTAGTTTGATATCGCCATGAGATGATGGACTACCCACTAACACTAAGTTTTTTAATTCGAAGTCGTTACGTGTTTCGTTTAGCCATTCGGTAAACTCAGCTTCACCTCGTTGCGCTACGCTTTTGTATGTGATCACATCTAGTTGTGACAAGCTGCGCAGTAATTGACTGTATTCACGTGGATCCACTGTTTCTTTAAATGGGAAAGGACGAGGCTTTGCAATGCGGCTACTTTCATCTTGAATGTCGTAAATAATCACGCCATCGTATTCAATTTCGTGTAAACGACCAAGTAGCTTTTGGGCAATGGTTTCAAGCTGTGCTTTATCAGTCCCTGACTTTGGAGGTGTGGTACCGATCAGGTAGACGCCTTGGTTGGTGTCTTCAATTTTCTCTTGTAATGATAAAGCCATAATCCTCATTCCAGCTCGTGCTAATGTTTATGACAAATAATATAGCAGCCACTTAGACGTCTAGATAGATTTTTTTCATGAAAGTTTTTCAATGACTATGAATTTTACTCAAGTTTAAAGCTGAGCGTTTAGTTAAATTGACACACCTGTTTACATAAATTATTGCGCTGACCCTCATATTTTCTGGCGCTTTGATGCATAATCAAGCAGCAATGATTATGAGAAAAATAACTAACAAGGGAACATTATGAAATTTAGATTATTAGCAACCAGTGTTGCTGTAACACTGGCGCTGAGTGGCTGCGCAAGTAACTCACATTCAACTATGGTTAAAGAAGTCGAAATTGAGCAGCGAGTCAGCCAAGGTGATAACCGTGTATTTAGCCAAGATTACCTATTAGAAGAGCTTGAGAATGGCCTTCGCGTGATGGTCGTTAAAACGGATTACCCAGATGTTGTGTCACTGCAAATTCCGGTATCGGTTGGTTCACGTAATGAAGTTGAAGCAGGTAAAACCGGTTTTGCCCACTTCTTTGAGCATATGATGTTTAAAGGCTCTGAAAAATTCCCGCAAGATGTGTATTCAGATATTTTAAAGAACTCGGGTGTTGATAATCGCGCGTATACGACCAACGATTACACGAACTATCACTTAAACTTCTCAAAAGAGCACTTAGATAAAGTACTTGAAATCGAAGCTGATATTTTCCAAAACCTGACATACAGCGAAGAGCAGTTCCGCACCGAAGCGCTGACTGTAAAAGGTGAGTATTTAAAGAATAATGCTAGCCCAATTCGTAAGTTACTTTCTGCAGTTCGTAACGAAGCATTCGAAAAGCATACGTATAAGCACACTACAATGGGCTTTTTCGAAGACATTGAAGCAATGCCTGATCAAATGGCGTACGGTAAAGAGTTTTTCGCTAAATTTTATAAACCAGAATATGTATCTTTAGTCATTGTTGGTGATGTTGATCCACAAGAAACCATGGCGATGGTGAAAAAGCATTGGGGTAACTGGAAAAAAGGCGATTACCAAGCAGACATTCCTGTTGAGCCAAAGCAAAAAACAGCAAAATATGTACATGAGAAAAATGATGGTTTACCAGGCCACTGGTTGCTTGTGTCATACAAAGGCACGGCATGGGATCCTACTCAAAAGGACCGTGCCGCTCTTGATTTGATCTCACAGCTGTATTTCTCTAATAATTCGGCACTTTATCAAGAACTTGTTGTTGATAAACAAATTGCCAGCCAAATGTTTACCTATAACCCAGATACTAAAGATCCAGGTTTATTACATGTTTTTGTAAAAGTAGAGAACGAAGCGGACCTTGCTAAAGCCCGTGATGCGATTAACCGTACCTATGCACAAGCGCGTACTGAGTTAGTAGATGCGCAAAAGTTAGCTGATTTAAAATCAAACCTAAAATATAGCTTTATTAATGGTCTTGATTCATCGCAGTCAATCGCTTCAACACTTGCAAGCTACATGCACTTTGAGCGCGACCCTGAAGTGATTAACCAACTTTATGCCACGGCTGATAGCATCACGCCAGAAGATATCAAAGCGGTAGCAAACAAGTACTTTGTTGATTCAAGCCGTACCACGGTGACAATGTCGGCGCTTGATAAAGTAGCGGGTTTTGAGCAAGAGGTTGATTTAAATGCCTTGGTTGCCAGTATTGAGAAAGCCCCAACAGAGCGCCACTTTAAAGTACTTGATAAAACAAATAGCTCACCATTGGTTGATGTGAACTGGTTATTCAATACCGGTGCAGCGGCTGATCCCCAAGGCAAAAAAGGCTTAGCGGCATTAACAGCTGCAATGCTAGCGCAAGGTGGCTCAGAAACGATGAGCTACAAAGATATTCAAAAAGCGTTATACCCACTAGCGGGAAGCTTTGGCTATCAAATCGATAAAGAGATGATTTCTTTACGTGGTCGTGTACATAAAGATAATGCTGCGCAGTGGTATGCACTTGTTAGCGATCAGATGCTAAACCCTGGCTTCAGAGAAGATGATTTTAAACGCCTGAAAAAAGAGCTTATTGATAGCATTAAAGCAGGCCTTAAAGCATCAAATGACGAAGAGCTAGGTAAAGAAGTGCTTTATCATCAACTTTATAAAGGCCACCCGTATGAAAGCTATAACTATGGTGATTTATCAGACCTTGAAGCACTGACGCTTGACGATGTAAAAGCATTTTATGCTAATCAGTTTACCCAATCTAAGTTAACAGTGGGTCTAATTGGTGCTATTCCGAGTGATGTTAAATCGACTATGCTGAAAGATTTAACATCGCTTCCACAAGGTAAAGAAAGCCGCTTAACGATCCCTGATGCGCCAGAACTTAAAGGTCATCATGCAACGATTGTTGAAAAATCAGCGCAATCTACCGCTGTGTCATTTGGTTTCCCAATCGATACAATTCGTAGCAGTGATGACTGGACCGCACTTTGGTTAGTGCGCTCTTACTTTGGTGAACACCGCAGCTCAAACAGCTTCTTGTATCAGCGCATTCGTCAAACCCGTGGTATGAACTATGGTGACTATGCATACATTGAGTACTTCCCACGTGGTATGTTCCAAACTAAACCTGATGCTAACTTAGGTCGTTCAGAGCAAATTTTCCAAGTGTGGTTGCGTCCGCTTCGTTCTAATAACGATGCGCACTTTGCAACACGTACGGCATTATTTGAACTTGATAAGCTAATTAAAAGTGGCATCAGCAAAGAAGATTTTGAAGCGACTCGTAACTTCTTAATTAACTTTGTGCCACAAATGGTTGCAAGCCAAGACCGCCAATTAGGCTATGCCCTTGATAGTGAGTTCTATAACACAGAGAGCTTTGTTGACTATGTGCGTGGCAAGCTTGAAAAGCTAACCCTTGATGATGTTAACCGTGTTATTCGCGATAACCTGCAAACAGAGAATATCCACTATGTGTTTATTACTGGTGATGGCAAAGACATGCAAAAACGCTTAGCTTCAGAGCAAACATCACCAATGGTGTATAACGCTGAAAAACCAGCAGAACTTGTTGCTGAAGATAAAGTAATTGCAGACTATAAGCTCGCAATACCAGCAAAAAATATTAAAGTACTTGATGTCGAAAAAGTATTTCAGTAATAACTGGATAAACAAGCTCTAATCAATGCCCCTAATTAGGGGCATTTTTCTAGGTTTAATGGCTCGATGTTATCAGCAACCACAAGTTGATTTCGGCCAGCTTCTTTTGCTTGATAAAGCGCGCAATCAGCCATTTCAATGAGTAACATGGCATCACTATCGCTACTAGGGTAAATAGTAGCTAAACCAATACTAACCGTTAATGGATGACCTGTAAGTTCAGCTAATTGTAATTTACTGATCATATCTATTAAGCGTGTTACTAGACTTTGTGCTTGCTTACTTTGTGTATTGCCAAGCACCAGTACAAACTCTTCACCACCGTATCTGGCGCACAAGTCACCGGGCCTGCGAGTAAATTCAGGCAGTAGTTTTGCAACTTCTTTTAGACAGCTATCACCAACTAAGTGACCAAATTTATCATTTAGCGTTTTAAAATTATCAAGGTCAATCATAGCTAACGAAACAGGTAAATTTAATCTCGAGCAACGACTCCATTCTTGTAAAATAAAACTATCAAAAAATCGTCTATTAGCTATTTGTGTTAGGCCATCAATTCTAGCAAGTTGTTGGACTTGTTGTTCAGCAAGCTTTCTTTCGGTGATATTTAAGTGACTTATAACGATAAAACGCTGATTATCATAAAAAAGAGAAGCTGCTCGCATTAAAAACCAGCGCTTTTCCATGTCGCTATGGCATGGATATTCAAGATAGAACTCTTCGCACTGATGGTTAATTACTTGTTTTATTCCATTAAACGCTTTTGCTCCAAACTCATCGTTTTGGCAAGCCGCTGACCTACAAATTGCGAGGTAATTTTGTTGTTGCCATTGCTCATTGCACGCACAGTTATTTTGTTCGCCAAATGTTTGCCAGCTGCGATTTACAAATTTGATATCGCCTTCGGCGTTGATGACAACAATATGCTCAGGGAGAGTATCGAGTATTAACCTTAAAAATTCCTTTGACTCAAGCACACCAATTCCTGCTTTACACTTTTCTAAAGAGTAGCAATAAATTATTAGATTGCATGGTTAAAAGTAAAAAAGAGTGTGATTGAATAAATTTTACAGATGATAACTTACGAAGATTTATATGTAGTTTAATTTATTCATGCTCATCAGTAAGTAAGTTAAGTATAACTTCAGTCATTATTTTTGAGATTGAATCAATGCGTTCGGGCATAGCTTGTGCAGTGATTGAGTAACCTTCTACAAATGGGATAAATATAGATACAGCTCTAGAAACGTTTGAGTCTGAGTGAGAAATAGGTCGCAATTTATCAGCTAAGATCAATGCCATTTCTTCGTAGTAAAATTTTATATGTTGATTGATAACTTCATTTCGTGTCGATATAGCCCAATACTCCCTAAATATTCTGCACATTTGGGTTAATTTCAAACCATGACTTAGAAAGCTCTCTAGCAGCGAATGGAGCTCATTGCTTGGGTTCTCTAGGTTGCTTATTGGATCCATTTGTCTCATATCGTCAAGACATGATTTGAAATAGCGATCTGCCATCGCCTTTAAAAGCTCATCTTTATTTTTGAAATAATATTGAACATTGCTCAAAGTCATACCAGCTTCGTTGGCAACTTTTCTCATTGTCACGCCATAATCACCTTCGTGTCTAAGAATATGCAAAGCCGTATCTATTATTAAATCTGTTTTGGCATTTTTCTTCATTAAAATCTCAAAGTATTTCTGCTTAGTAATCAAACCTTATCATTTTACGAGTACTCAACAGTTAAATTCAATGTTGACATTGTAGGTCATCTGACCTAAATTTTAAATAGGTCACTTGACCTAATGTTTTTTATTGTTGAGGAATAGGCATGATAAATAGTAAACGCACACCACAAAGTAGCTTTGATAATATTAAAGATTATCCTTTTAAAGCTAATTACTTTAGTGATTTGAAGGGATATGAAGGCTTGAGGGCTCACTACCTTGATGAAGGTAATCCTGACTCTGAAGAAGTTTTTTTATGTCTGCATGGTGAGCCTGCTTGGAGTTACCTTTACAGAAAGATGATCCCTGAATTTGTTAATGTCGGAGGCAGGGTGATAGCCCCAGATCTTTTTGGCTTTGGTAAGTCAGATAAACCAATTGATGAGAAAGTTTATACGTTTGAGTTTCATCGTAACTACTTAATCGAACTTATTAAGAGGTTAGATTTAAATAATATTACTTTGGTTTGCCAAGATTGGGGAGGGCTTTTGGGTCTTACATTGCCTCAAGATATGCCAGAGCGTTTTAAAAGATTAATCATCATGAATACAGGGTTGCTGGTTGAGCCTGTGAGCAGTCCTGAATTCTTAAAATGGCATGACGATATCGTTCTGCCAAATGAATTAAATCTCGCTAGTTTTTTCAAAAAGTATGCGCCAACAATTGACAGCGATGAAGCGAGTGCATATGCATCTCCATATCCAGATGCAAGTTATCAAGCTGGCGTCAAAAAGTTCCCTAAAATTGTTGCTGCGCCAGATCCTCTGTGCGTAAAAATTTCAACTCGAGCATTTCAATTTTGGAAAAGTGAGTGGCAAGGCGAATCATTCATGGCAATAGGTATGAAAGACAAAATGTTAGGACCTACAGTTATGAATTTTATGCAAAGCGTAATCAAAAATTGCCCTGAACCTCTAGAAATAAATAATGCAGGGCATTTTGTGCAGGAATTTGGAGACACCGTTGCTGTTGCAGCACTTAAACATTTTAAATTAATAAAGTAAGGATCTTTATGAAAATTTTACACTTAGTATTTCACCCCGATCTCAACGCATCACGAGTCAATAATACTTGGAAGAAGCAATTAGAGCAGTCAGGTAAAGTAGCAACAAGTAGAGATATGTATTTGGAATATCCTGACTTTAAAATCGATATCGAAAAAGAACAAGCGTTGTTGTTGTCTCATGACAGAATCGTGATTCAATTTCCTATCTATTGGTGGTCAATGACTCCTCTTCTTAAGAAGTGGCTTGATGATGTTTTACAATATCAATTTGCATACGGAAGTAAAGGAGACAAGCTTAAAGGCAAAGACTTACAAATAATTTGCTCTGCTGGAGGACAAGCAAAAAATTACAATGGCTTTCATATGTTCGCTACTGTACCTGAGGTTTTAAAACCATTTCAGCTTACAGCCAACTTAGCCAAAATGAATTATTCTCAGCCATTGTACATGTTTAATGCAGACGCTTGTGGTGAAGACGAGGTTGTTAAGTATGGGCAAAAATGGGTAGAGGTCATTGATGACCCTCGGCGCGCCGATGGGCTTGAATACGCAAACGCAAAAATACATGAAGAACTCATTGATGTATATGCGCAACTAGGCCTTTAAAATCTTAATGAAGTAGAGGAGCGGTTAGTTGAAAACGCTAGATTTTTTATCTGAACATATCGGTATTTCTTTCCAGCAAAGTGATAGCTATGGTGATTGGCTAGGTTTTGAAATAGATTCAGTTAAAAAGGAAGAAATTAAAGTTATTACATCATTATTAATTAGACGTGATCATGTCTCACCAACAGGGGCTGTGCATGGTGGTGTTGTGTCTGGATTTCTCGATTCAAGCTTAGGCTGTGCGATGGTAACGATTATGGATAAAGGCCAAATGTGCAGTACTGTTGAGCTTAACGTAAAGTTTTTTAAACCGCTTTCTCCAGGTGATAAAATTATTGCCGAGTCAGAAGTGATCCATAAGGGAAGAACCTTATGCACGGTTATTGCGAATGTTTATAAATCTGATGCGCCAGATATACCTGTTGCGTTAGCTACTGCAACCTTTAATCGCTATCAATTAAAGCAGTAACATGAATACAGCCCAGCCGTGATGTAGCTGGGCTCTATATTGACCTATTATCAACTAAAGTATTGAGCTAACTTTAACAGCTAGCGCAAAGAGTATGGTTGTTATTACAAAGCCGATAAGTGTAGTGTGGCCGCGTTGTTCTTTGGTCATCTTCCACTCCTAAAAAATAACAAATACGGTTGCCATACCTAGGGCAAAACTGACAAACGAAGATGCGGCTACAATTGCAGCGAGATTTTGCTTACTCACTGCATGTGTTGTGGTTGGTTCAGATACTTCGTCATCGAGCTTAATGAGCTCACCTTGGCGTACTTCAAACACTGCACATAGACTCATGGTAGTTTCTTTTGATGCCGCGCCTTCTTTTTCAACTCGTTGAATGGTACGTAAGCTTACATCACAGGCATCTGCCAATTGTTGCTGCGTCCAATCGAATTTAAGTCTGAGTGCTTTTATTGTATTGGGGTTCAGTTGCATTACTTACTTCCCAAGCAATGGTTCAATAAAAGTAACGACTGCATAACCTGATATTGCGCCACCGATAAAACACCCCAAGGTAACCAAAGCCACTTGTTTTGGGTTATCAGTAAGTGAGGTTTGTGTGCTCTGTTTAACTAATTTGTCAGCTTTATAAAACGAACATTCAAGCTTGCCGGTAAGTATATTTTGCATCGCAAAATCGACTGCATAAGCATTACCTTGGTAGTTAAAGTCGTGACGACTTTTAAAGCCAAAGCTGCGCTTTTCACTAACCAATTCGTCGTTTACATATATTTTTTCTTTACCACTCATAATGTGACCAAAGCATGCGATTTGGTTGTCACCATCTTGAAAGTAAAATTTATAACCTAGTTTATGTGAGTTTAGTACGTCGTTTTTCATCATCGTTTCCTTGTTAAGTTGATGATGTAAATTTAATGATTATTTTTGTTTTTTACGCCGTCAGCGATATGTCAGTACCAATTTTGGCATATGACAGATAAGATGTCATATCTGTTTTGTTATTGAAAAATAAGCATTTTAGCTGGGTTTTTCTTGCGGCGTATGAGTTTGCTACTGTCATATGTGGTTGGCTAAAAAGCACAGCAAAAAGAGTAAAAATAGGTGTAGTTACTCTGGTTATTAGATATAACCAGAACAAATAAACAACGGGTTAGTACATCTTGCTACAAATCCGTTAAACTTAAAGCTTAGCAGTTAGGTACAACCAGAAAGGCAATATTATGCGTCATGAAATTTGGCAAAAGCTTCGAGAAGAAGCAAACGAAGTCGTTTCCCGTGAACCGCTTTTAGCAAGTCACGTTTATTCGTGTGTGTTAAATCATGAATGCTTAGGTTCAGCGCTGAGCTTTATTGTTGCAAATAAACTTGCAGATGCGGTGGTATCAGCATTTACTATCCGTGAATTATTCGACCAAGCCTTTGTTAAATGTGACCTAATGCTGACGCATGTTGCTCATGACATAAAAGCAGTTAAAGATCGCGACCCTGCGGCCGATAGTTACTTAACTGTTATTTTGAACCTTAAAGGCTTCCATGCAATACAAGCACACCGACTCGCAAATTGTTTATGGCAACAAAACCGAAAAGAGCTTGCTCGCTTCATTCAAAGCAGAACCTCAGAAGTATTTGGCGTTGACATCCATCCTGCTTGTAAAGTTGGTCATGGTATTATGTTTGACCATGCAACTGGGATTGTAATTGGTGAAACAGCAGTTATTGAAGATAACGTATCGATTCTACAATCTGTAACCTTAGGTGGTACGGGTAATGAGCAAGGTGACCGCCATCCAAAAATTCGCGCCGGTGTATTGATTGGTGCGGGTGCAAAAGTACTGGGTAATATCGAAGTAGGAGAGGGGGCACGTATTGGTGCAAACTCTGTCGTGTTAAGTGCAGTTCCAGCACACACAACTGTGGTTGGCGTGCCAGCTAAAGTGGTCGGCAAACCGAGCTGTCCCTGTCCAGCAGAAAGCATGAACCAAAACTTTTTAGACGATGGTACGACTACCGCTAGTAATGCCTCCCACACTAGTGCTATGTTGTAGTTTTACATTTTAAAAGAGCAATGGAATTGTCTAAATTATCCTTCGGATTAGCTGTTGCAGCGTCATTTATTTGTGGCGCTGTCACTATGTCACTTTTTCAATCAGACCCACAACAACAGCCGCAAACTTATCAGCAACAATTTGTTGAAGAACGCATAGCTCAAGCACCAGAGCAGCAAGCCACTGCTGTAGCGCCTGTTATTAACAAACAAGTCGCTGAAGTGAATTCAAATAGTTCAGCAGCTGTTAGCAAAACTGAGCTTGAGCAGCAAGTTGCAGAGTTAAAGTTACAAGTCGAAAACCAACAAGCGGTGATTGCCAGTTACCGTTCAAGTGCGATACCTCCACAGCAAATCGACTCACACCTAGATGAACTTTATACCTTGTTAGAAGAGCAATCTCGGGATGAGGCTTGGGCCTACCAAGTTGAAACAGCCATGAGCGATTTTTTAATCATGGCAGATTTACCAGTGCAACCACAGCTGAGTGTCTCAACATGCAAAAGCTCTGTGTGTCAGTTTAAGCTATTGCAACCTGAGGGGAGTGATGACTTGCCAAGTCATTATTGGCGTAACATGACCGATAAGATGATGGAACAAAGCTGGTGGAAGCAATTTAAATTTACCTCCACCACCTCAAGTGACGATAGTCTAACCATTATTGCAAGCACGGAGTAATTTTATACAACTTTTGATTGCAGTTGACCATCAGCAAGCTCGGTAGTTATAAGCTCACCAGAGCTTACATCGTTAACTGATTTTACAACGCCACCTTGCTGATTTTTAGTAATGCTGTAACCACGCGCTAACACACTAAGCGGACTCACAGAATCTAAACGGTTCGCTTGTAAAGAAAGCTGGTTTCGAAAACTTGAAAGTTGCTGTTGCATCGCCTGTGTAAGCCTTGCATGTAATTGCGCCAGTTGATGCTCGCTTTTCGCTAACTGCTTTTCGGGTGAGCGTTGCATTAAGCGTGGTGTTAAGTTAGCAAGTACTCGCTCATATCGCTGGATTTTACTACTCATCGCGCCATGTAAGGCCAAACTAAGCTCATCTAACTTTTGCGCTTGTTGATTGAGTTGATTACGCGGATGGCATAGCTGCAAGCGATGCTCAAATTGAGTGGCAGTACTGCGTTTTACAGCTAAAGCGTGTTTAAAGGCATGATTTAAGTGCCTAACTAACTGCGTAACTTTGTTATATAGCTCTTCGGTATTTGGACTAACTAGCTCTGCGGCTGCAGAAGGTGTTGCGGCGCGAATATCGGCAACATAATCACTAATTGTGGTATCGACCTCATGACCAACGGCGCTAACAATAGGTAAGCGACTTTCAAAAATAGCGCGAGCTAATTGCTCATGGTTAAAACACCACAAATCTTCGAGTGAACCACCACCGCGACCTAATATAAGCACATCTACTTCGTTGCGTTGATTGGCGATGTTTATTTTTTCTATTAATTGACTGTGTGCATCTGCACCTTGCACCATCGCTGGGTAAATCACGACTTCAAGCTGCGGAGCACGGCGTTTAAGTACCGTTAGAATATCGCGTATAGCCGCACCTGTGGCTGAGGTGATCACCCCAACGCGATTAATATTGGTTGGTAATGGTTTTTTGTGGGCTGAGCTAAATAGGCCTTCGGCAGCTAAACGCATTTTAAGCGCATCGAATTCTTGTTTTAATAAGCCTTCGCCAGCAGGGGCCATATGCTCAACAATCAGCTGATAATCACCACGAGGTTCATATAAAGATACGCGGGCACGCACGGTTACTTGTGCACCATTGCTCGGGCGAAAAGTTTGGCCGCGATTATTGCCGCGCCACATTGCTGCTTTTACCTGTGCTCGGTCGTCTTTTAACGTAAAGTACCAGTGTCCAGATGCAGGGGCTATAAAGTTAGAAATTTCACCATTTAAGATAAGCGATGAGAAGCCTTGTTCAAGAACATGGCGAATTTCCTTATTTAGGCGCGAGACCGTGTAAACAGGCTGTGTTGAGTGCGTAAAAGCCATTAAAAACCCCAGTAAAAAATTCTCTGCGTACTTTAACACAAATAAATGAATAATTTTATTTACTCATGCTCATAACGCTGATAAAATTTGGCCGCAATTCCTTATACTCAGATCCACATGTGAGAAGTTGCACTATGCTAAGAATCGCTAAAGAAGCTCTTACCTTTGACGACGTACTTTTAGTACCAGGTCATTCTACTGTTTTGCCACACACGGCAAATATTTCAACTCGCTTAACGCGTGGTATCAATCTTAACTTGCCGCTAGTTTCAGCATCTATGGATACTGTAACAGAAGCACGCTTAGCGATTGCTCTAGCGCAAGAGGGCGGTTTAGGTTTCATCCACAAAAACATGACAATCGAAGAGCAAGCTAAAAACGTTCGTAAAGTTAAAACTTACGAAGCGGGCATTGTTTCTTTCCCTGTTACTGTGACTGCGGATCTTACAATTGCTGATGCTATCGCGCTTTCAGAAGACAAAGGTTTTTCAGGTTTCCCTGTAACCGACGCTGACAATAACCTTGTTGGTATTGTGACAAGCCGTGATATGCGTTTTGAAACGAAACTTGAGCAACCTGTTTCTACAGTAATGACGAAAAAAGAATCGTTAGTGACTGTTAAAGAAGGTGCAGACCGTGATGAAATCTTAGGTCTAATGCACGAGCACCGTATCGAAAAAATTCTCGTAGTTGATGATGCATTTAAACTGAAAGGCATGATCACTGTAAAAGATTATCAAAAAGCACAAGACAAGCCGCATGCATGTAAAGACGAGCAAGGTCGTCTACGTGTAGGTGCAGCTGTTGGTGTTGGCGCGGGTACTGATGAGCGTATCGCAGCACTTGTTGAAGCAGGTGTTGACGTATTACTTATCGATACATCACATGGCCACTCACAAGGTGTTATCGACCGTGTTGCACAAACACGTCAAGCATACCCAGATCTACAAATCGTAGCAGGTAACGTTGCAACAGCTGAAGGCGCGATTGCCCTTGCTGATGCGGGTGTTGATGCTGTTAAAGTTGGTATCGGCCCTGGTTCTATCTGTACTACTCGTATCGTAACAGGTTGTGGTGTTCCACAAATTACTGCTATTTCTGACGCAGTTGAAGGCTTAAAAGGCCGTGATATTCCTGTTATTGCTGACGGTGGTATCCGTTTCTCTGGTGACATCGTAAAAGCACTTGTTGCTGGTGCATCATGTGTAATGGTGGGTTCAATGTTAGCGGGTACTGAAGAAGCACCGGGTGAAGTTGAGCTATATCAAGGTCGTTACTACAAATCATACCGTGGTATGGGTAGCCTTGGTGCTATGGACCAAAAAGAAGGTTCATCAGACCGTTACTTCCAAAAATCGAACGAAGCAGACAAGCTTGTTCCTGAAGGTATCGAAGGCCGTGTTGCTTATAAAGGTCCTATCGCGACAATCATTCACCAACAAGTGGGCGGTCTTCGCAGTGCAATGGGCTTAACAGGCTGTGCAACAATTGAAGAGTTAAATACTAAACCTCAATTTGTTCGCGTGACTTCAGCTGGTATGGGTGAGTCACACGTTCACGACGTGCAAATCACTAAAGAAGCGCCAAACTACCGCTTAGGTTAATTACCTTAAGGTATTGAAATTACATGGGCTAGCATTTGCTAGCCCTAATTTATTGATCATCTCCCTTTGGGAGAGCAGTTCCTGACTAACGAGATACTCCATGAGCAAAGACATTCACGATTCACGAATTCTCATTTTAGATTTTGGTTCGCAATACACACAGTTAATCGCACGTCGTATACGTGAGATTGGTGTTTACTGTGAGCTATGGGCATGGGATGTAACTGAAGAGCAAATCCGCGAATTTAATCCACAAGGTATTATTTTGTCGGGTGGCCCTGAGTCTACAACACTTGAAAACAGCCCACGTGCTCCTGAGTATGTATTTAACGCAGGCGTTCCAGTACTTGGTATTTGTTACGGCATGCAAACAATGGCAACGCAACTAGGTGGTAGCGTTCACAGCTCTGATAAGAAAGAGTTTGGTTATGCGCAAGTTGAAAAAGTAGGTAACTGTGCGTTATTCGATGCTATCGAAGACCACATTACTGACGGCGGTGCAGGCGTACTTGACGTTTGGATGAGCCATGGCGATAAAGTGATGGAAGTACCAGAGACTTTCAAAACAACGGCTAAAACTTCAACATGTCCACATGCTGCAATGTCTTGGGAAGAAAAACGTTTTTACGGCGTACAGTTCCACCCAGAAGTAACTCATACTCACCAAGGTTTACGCTTACTTGAGCGCTTCGCGATTGATATCTGTGGCTGTGAAAAGCTATGGACACCAGCTAAAATCATCGACGATGCGATTGAGCGTATCAAGGAAACTGTTGGTGATGACGAAGTTATCTTAGGTTTATCAGGTGGTGTTGATTCATCTGTTGTTGCCATGCTTATTCACCGTGCAATCGGCGACAAGCTAACGTGTGTATTCGTTGATAACGGTCTTCTTCGTTTAAACGAAGGTCAGCAAGTTATGGACATGTTCGGCAACAAGTTTGGCCTAAACATTGTTAAAGTAGATGCTGAAGATCAATTTTTAGCAGACTTAGCAGGCAAGTCAGACCCAGAAGATAAGCGTAAAGCGATTGGTCATACCTTCATTAAAGTATTTGACGAGCAAGCTAAAAAGCTGAAAAGCGCTAAATGGTTAGGTCAAGGTACTATCTACCCAGACGTAATCGAATCTGCTGCATCAGCAACAGGTAAAGCACATGTAATCAAGTCTCACCACAACGTAGGTGGTTTACCAGACGATATGGAAATGGGTCTTGTTGAGCCTTTACGTGAGCTATTCAAAGATGAAGTACGCAAAATTGGTCTTGAGCTTGGTCTACCATACGACATGCTTTACCGTCACCCATTCCCGGGTCCTGGTTTAGGTGTTCGTGTACTTGGTGAAATCAAGAAAGAGTACTGTGACTTACTACGTCGCGCAGATGCTATCTTCATTGAAGAGCTACACAAAGCTGAGCTTTACCACAAAGTAAGTCAAGCCTTCACTGTATTCTTACCAGTTAAATCGGTAGGTGTAATGGGTGATGCGCGTAAATACGACTGGGTTGTATCGCTACGTTGTGTAGAAACAATCGACTTTATGACAGCACGTTGGTCACATTTACCTTATGAGTTCTTAGGTGTGGTTTCTAACCGTATCATCAACGAAATCGATGGTATCTCACGTGTTGTTTACGATATTTCAGGTAAGCCACCGGCAACAATCGAGTGGGAATAATTTTATTATTCTGACCTGAATTGGTACAAAAACGGCGAATTAGCTTGCTAATTCGTCGTTTTGTTTATTTAAGAAGCAGTTAAACTAAAAACTGTGTTTTTTTACTTTACCTTTGAAAAAAGCTCTATATAATTCGACGACATTGCAGGGGCGTAGTTCCAATTGGTAGAACAGCGGTCTCCAAAACCGACGGTTGGGAGTTCGAATCTCTCCGCCCCTGCCATTTCTTCCTTCTTTACTTTAATCGCAAATCTTCCTATATTACTTGCTCTTAATCATGATTGAGTTGTTATGAATCCAAGTTACGCTGCGATATTCTCTGTACAATCTTTAGAGTTAAATCAACACTATCGAACTGCGCCTGATACTTCTGGCGAACAGATACCAAACACTCAACAAGAAACACTGACGCTACCGTTACAGTTTCACCAAGACCTCGAAAAAGCATTTGCGCCGTTAGTTATTACCCAAATCGTTAAAGCAACGAGTATTAGCTGGCAAGAGGGCTGCTTAGGCTTACCAAGCGATAAGCTGAATGGCGAACAGAAAAAACAACTTTGGTCTTTAATCGGTGAACAACTTGATAAGCTTTAAACCTGTAGATGCAACCTATATTAGCCAGTTAATGGCTATCGAAAACGCCTGCCATAGTCACCCTTGGACAGAGAAAACCATGCTGTCGTGTTTAGCTGGGCGTTATTTTAACCTGGCCGCTTTTCAAGGTGATGAGATGCTAGGTTTTTATATTGGTGAACAAGCGGGCCCAGATTACACTTTAATGGATATTTGTGTTGCGCCGAAGTACCAAGGGCAGGGCATTGCTAAGCAGTTGTTAAATGCCTTTATTGAGCACGGCGAGCAGCACCAAGCCGAAAACCTATTTTTAGAAGTGCGTGAGTCTAATGCACCCGCTATTGGCCTGTATGAAAGTGCTGGCTTTTCACATATGTCGGTGCGCAAGAACTACTATCCAACCGCAACAGGCAATGAAGACGCTATTTTGATGGGGATGAGCTTTAGCCTTTAAGATGCTTCTTCAAGGGCATTGATAAGTGCATCGTAGCATTGCTCTACCTGATCAGTTTGATTACTGCGTAGCGCATTTTCAAGCTGACCCGCAGTCCTGTGAATAGCTTCAAAACTAAAACATCCCGCACTGCCTTTTAAGCTGTGTGCTAATGAACGCAGCGCTTCCCATTCTTTAGCGCGATACAACTGCACGACTTGGCTTAAATAATCAGGTAGTTTTGAGCGATAGTTGTCGTTAATTTGTTGGAACTTCTCACTTTTCAGTAAGTTTTCCCACTTGTTTTGACTGTCTTTTTCGATATGTAAGTAGCTTACAAGTACTTGCTCTAGGGCATCTTTGTCGATTGGTTTGGCGAGTGCTTCATCACAGCCCGCTTCAATATAGGTATCAACATCAGTCTTCATTACATTGGCCGTAAGCGCAATAATAGGGCCATCATAGGCTGCGTGACGTAGCATTTGCGTTGCTTCTAAGCCGCCCATGACTGGCATCTGCATATCCATGATGATCAGCTGATAATCATTAACTAATGCCATTTCTACTGCTTCTGCACCGTTTTTCGCGATGTCAGGCTCAAGTCCCCAGGTTTGTAACAATAGTTTGATCAGCAACTGGTTATCTGGGTTATCTTCGGCCACTAGTATATTGGCATCAAAGCTATTCGCTGCGAATGAAAGCTGAACGTCTTTACTTGGTGAGAGTTGCTCGTAGCTATGAATAAACGCCTCTGCTTGTAACTGCTCGGCGTTTAAATGAGCAGCAACTTGTACGGTAAAACAACTGCCGTTTCCAGGTTCACTAATAAGCTGTACATCACCGCCTAGCAACTGGGCTAAGTTCTTTGAAATACACAAGCCAAGACCTGTACCGCCAAAGCGGCGAGTTGTCGTCGCATCGGCTTGTTCAAACGGTTTGAATACCCTTTCAACCTCACGCTCTGACATACCAATACCTGTGTCTTGAATCGCAAACTCTAAATGTTGTTTATTGCTGTTGTAGCTAATATCAATCGAGATGCTGCCTTTCTCAGTGAACTTAACTGCGTTGCTAGCAATATTGATCAAGATTTGTTTTAAACGTGTGGTATCGCTATTAATAGTTTTGGGTATTGGTAGTTGGTAGTTAATATTAAATGTAAGTTGTTTTTCATTAGCCAGTGGGCGAATAATTGAATCAATATCATGTATAAGCTGCACTACATTACATGGTCCGCGTTCAACGGCGAGTTTTTCAGCTTCTATTTTTGATAAATCAAGAATGTTGTTAATAAGCTCAAGCAAGTGCTTAGAGTTACGTAAAATAGTGCTTAAATGCTGTTCATCATTTACCGCATCTTTGTTGTGCAGAAGTTGCTCTGTAAAGCCCATAATTGCGGTAAGTGGAGTACGAATTTCATGACTCATATTCGCTAAAAAGCGGCTTTTAAGTTGGTTTGCTTGTTCAGCTTGCGCAATGGCTACTTCTAGCTTGCTGTTCATTGCTTCGAGTGCTTTCGTTCTGCTCTCTACTTTTTCTTCTAGGTGATGTTTATATTCTTCAAGCTCGTCTTGGTAATGACGAATTTGGTTCACCATGTGATTAAAATCGTTGAAAAGCACGCCTACTTCATCGTTTGTGTGGGCTGGCAAGTACACAGATAAATCACCATCACCAACCCGATGACTTGCCGCACCTAATAGTTCAACTGGGGTCAGCAGTAAGTTGCGTACCACAATATAGATAAGAATAGGCAGCGAAATCACAGAAATAATAACTATAAGTGCTGTGATTAAACTAATGGCTTTACCTGACTGGTAAAGTAAATCTTTAGGGGTGGTTGAGATCAAATAATCGCCATCAGTCATTTCAACTGCGTAAATTATGCGCTCTTCTTTATCAATACTTGAAAGTTCGATATTGGCAAGTTTGCCGTAGTTAGCGAGTTGTTTAATTTGCTCAAGCTCATATTCACTTAAATAATTGCCGCGTAAGTCATAGTCGGAGCTAAATAAAATCTGCCCCTTAGTCGTTAAAAATAAATTTAGCGTGTTATTAAATGGTGCTTCTAGAATACTAGCATTCAATATTGATGGTTCTACATGCACAACAATAAACCCCAGTTGCTGCGGCTGTTTTAAGTAGTAATCAATATTATAAATGGGGTGCACAAAGTAGAGGCTAGTAGAGCCATCTTCTTTGGGGATCATGAATTGTTGCTGGCGTAAATTCGATTGTAGCACTTGCTCAAAAAACGGGTAACTTTTAGGTGCTGGAGTTAATTGACTTGAATAAAATGCATCGCTTTTACCGTCTGGGGCAACATAATTAATGCTAACAATATCTGGGTAAGCTTCTGAATAGCTTGCAAATACATTCATCAACTCGCCAAGACGTTCAATGTATTGGTTTTTTGAGTCAGGTTCGCGGGCTAAAAAGTCTGCTAATACAGGAGAGGTTGAGAGTAGCTTAGTAATCGAGTGAAATGAGTCAATGTAATTAAAGATTTTTTGTTGCTGTTGCTCAACAAAGCGACTGACAATAAGTTCAGCTTGTTTTTTTGTTGAATTGGTCACATTTGTTAATGTAAAGCCACCTAAAAACAACAAAGGTAAGATCACTAATGGTGTGATATACCACAATAATCGAATACTGAGCTTACTGGTTTTCATGACCTAAATTGACATCCCTCCGTGCAATTTATCAATAGTATGCGTTACAACTTGATTACACAAGCCTAGCAAAAAAGTGAACAACGAAAATACCCAACTAAAAGGGAGTAATTACTCGCAATCGCTGCTTTTTTGGCTAAGACAAACAAGGTATAATGCTCGGCAATTCTATTTTATTTTTACAGTGCGCACCGAGCTTTATAATTTATAAGGCAGTTAAGTGCGCTTTGTTATGACTAAAAGCAGCTTACATGTCTAATTTAACTACCGAAATTAATAAACGACGCACCTTTGCGATCATCTCGCACCCGGATGCGGGTAAAACCACGATTACAGAAAAAGTTCTGTTATTCGGACAAGCGATTCAAAAAGCGGGTACCGTAAAGGGTCGTGGCTCAAACCAGCACGCAAAATCAGACTGGATGGAAATGGAAAAAGAACGTGGTATCTCGGTAACTACGTCTGTTATGCAATTTCCTTACAATGAGCGTCTAGTTAACTTACTTGATACTCCGGGACACGAAGACTTCTCTGAAGATACTTATCGTACACTGACTGCGGTTGACTCATGCCTAATGGTCATCGACGCAGCGAAAGGTGTTGAGGATCGTACTCGTAAATTAATGGAAGTAACACGCTTACGTACCACACCTATCGTAACTTTCATGAATAAGTGTGACCGTGATATTCGTGATCCAATGGAGTTATTAGACGAAGTTGAAACTGAGCTAAACATTGCCTGTGCGCCGGTAACTTGGCCGATTGGTTGTGGTAAAGAGTTTAAAGGTGTGTATCACATCCACCGTGAAGAAACGATTTTGTATAGCACAGGTCAAGGCCACACAATTCAAGAAGTTCGCGTTATCAAAGGTTTAGATAACCCTGAGCTTGATACTGCGATTGGTAGCGAACTTGCTGAGCAGCTTCGTGAAGAGCTAGAGTTAGTAATTGGTGCATCACACGAGTTTGATTTAGATCTGTTCTTAGCGGGCGAACTATCACCAGTCTACTTTGGTACAGCACTTGGTAACTTTGGTGTTGACCATGTTCTTGATGGCTTAACTGAGTGGGCTCCTGCGCCATTACCACGCGAAACAGAAGACCGCCAAGTTGCTGCAACAGAAGATAACTTCTCTGGCTTCGTATTTAAAATCCAAGCGAACATGGACCCTAAACACCGTGACCGTATCGCCTTTATGCGTATTGTATCTGGCAAATATAGCCAAGGTATGAAGATGAACCATGTGCGTATTGGTAAGCAAGTGAGTATTTCTGATGCGGTAACCTTTATGGCTGGTGATCGTGAGCGAGCGCAAGATGCTTACGCAGGTGACATCATTGGTTTACATAACCACGGTACAATTCAAATTGGTGATACCTTCACGCAAGGTGAAAAAATGAAGTTTGGTGGTATTCCTAACTTCGCGCCAGAATTATTCCGTCGTATTCGCTTAAAAGATCCATTAAAACAAAAGCAATTGTTAAAAGGCTTAGTTCAGTTATCTGAAGAAGGTGCTGTGCAAGTATTTAGACCGCTTATCAATAACGACCTAATCGTTGGTGCGGTCGGTGTACTACAGTTTGATGTGGTTGTTGCGCGCTTAAAAGCAGAATACAACGTTGATGCGATTTACGAAGGTGTGAGTGTTAACACTGCACGTTGGGTAAGCTCAGACGATACCAAAAAGCTTGAAGAGTTTAAGCGTAAGTGCGAAAGCAACTTAGCGCTTGATGGTGGCGATAACCTTACTTATATCGCGCCAAGCCGTGTAAACCTAAACTTGTCGATGGAACGCTATCCAGACATCAAGTTTAACCACACGCGCGAAAACTAATACGCTAAGTCTGCTTCCAATTTAAGTGCCCGTACAGCGGGCCATAAAGGTAAAAATTACAATGAATATTCGTACTCTTTTAATCGACAAAGCAATTGCTGCTATGGTTGCAGCAGGGTTACCTGAAGACACTAATCCAGCGGTAACACAAAGCACACGTCCACAGTTTGGTGATTACCAAATCAATGGCGCAATGGGCGCGGCTAAAAAATTAAAATCAAACCCGCGTGAACTTGCGCAAAAAATTATTGATAACCTAGACCTTGCAGATATCGCAGAAAAAACAGAAATCGCGGGCCCTGGTTTTATCAACATTCACTTAAAGCCTGAGTTTTTATCAGCTAGCTTAAAAGCAGCAAACGAAGACGAAAAGCTAGCAGTTGCGCCACATGCAACAGCACAAAAAGTAGTTGTTGATTACTCATCACCTAACCTTGCTAAAGAAATGCACGTAGGTCATTTACGTTCAACCATCATTGGTGATGCGGTTGTTCGTGCCCTTGAGTTCCGTGGTGATGAAGTTGTTCGTCAAAACCACATGGGTGACTGGGGTACTCAGTTTGGTATGTTAATCGCGCACTTAGAAGATCAAATCAACCAAGGTGTAGACTTAGAGTCTGTAGCGCTGGCCGATCTTGAAACCTTCTACCGTGATGCGAAAAAACGCTTTGATGATGAAGAAGGGTTTGCCGATAAAGCCCGTAATTACGTGGTTAAATTACAAAGTGGTGACGCACACTGTGAAAAACTGTGGAAGTTATTCATCGCCACTTCTGTAAAGCACTCTGAAGAAGTTTATAAGCGTCTAAACGTAACACTTACGCAAGATGACATCATGGCTGAAAGTGCTTACAACAGTGAACTTGCAAACATCATCGCACTATTGAAAGACAAAAATATTGCCGTTGAGTCTGATGGCGCACAAGTCGTGTTCTTAGATGAGCTTGCTAACAAAGACGGCGAGCCTTCAGTGTTTATCGTACAGAAATCAGGTGGTGGTTTCTTATATGCGACAACTGACTTAGCTGCTTGTGATTACCGCTCAAATAAACTGGGTGCTGATCGCATCTTAATCTTTGTAGATGCACGTCAAAGCTTACACTTCAATCAAGTTGAGCTAACCGCACGTAAAGCAGGTTTATTACGTGATGAAACAAGTTATGAGTTCTGCCCATTCGGCACCATGATGGGTGAAGACGGTAAGCCATTCAAAACACGTACTGGCGGTACCGTTAAGCTTGCTGATTTACTTGAAGAGTCAATCACTCGTGCAGCCGCTAAACTAGCTGAGCGTGAGTCAGACTTAAGCGACGAAGAGCGTAGCGAAATTGCCCGTAAAGTAGGTATTGGCGCAGTAAAATATGCGGATCTTTCTAAGCACCGTACTAGCGACTATATCTTCAACTGGGACACAATGCTGAGCTTTGAAGGTGCTACAGCGCCTTACTTACAATATGCATATACACGTGTTCGCAGTATCTTCCGTAAATCAGGTATTGATGCGGCGTCATTAACAGCAGACGTTGCAATCAACGAGCCGCAAGAAAAAGCGCTGGCACTTAAACTTCTTCAGCTAGAAGAAGTACTCGATCTAATGATCAGCGAAGCGACACCGCACGTATTATGTGGATACCTATACGAACTAGCAAGCCTATACATGACGTTCTACGAAGCATGCCCAGTTCTAAAAGAAGGCGTAGAGCCAAGTGTTCGTGACAGCCGTTTAGTACTTTGTAATTTGGTTGCGAAGACACTGAAATCAGGATTGGATCTTTTAGGTATCGAAGTCATGGAGCAAATGTAATCTGCTTCGTGTAGTTCGCTTTGACTGCGTTGTCGTGCTTTTTTAACCGAAGTCACATACAAAACACGTATGCTCCTTGGTATAAAAAAGCACTTCGCCTTGTCAGCACTCCTACACTTGCAGAACGTTTAAGAGCTCGTAGGGATAAGTCGGTTTTCCGCCTTGTCTTAGGCTAAACTACCTAGGTGAATTCTGCTTCGTAGGTTGGGTAGAGCGTAGCGAAACCCAACATAAATCGCAGGCCCTAGACTCTAGGCGCTAGGGGAGTAGCTTGTAGAACCTAGCTTCGTAGGTTGGGTAGAGCGTAGCGAAACCCAACAAATTGACAGCTCAATAACCTTGATTAATCTTTAGCTGATAGCTGATAGCTGATAGCTGATAGCTGATAGCTGATAGCTGATAGCTGATAGCTGATAGCTGATAGCTGATAGCTGATAGCTGATAGCTGATAGTAGCGATAGAGGGAATTTTATGAAACTTGAAGATATTCGCCGTGAATATTTACAGGATGGTTTATCTGAAGACATGCTTGATGCGTCTCCAATCAAGCAGTTTGAAAAATGGCTTGAGCAAGCTGTTGCCACTAATTTGCCTGATCCTACGGCGATGGTCGTCGCAACGGTTGATGAGCATGGTCAGCCTTCGCAGCGTATTGTGCTGTTAAAGCATCTTGATGAAAATGGCTTTGTGTTTTTTACTAATACCGGCTCGCGCAAAGCGCAGGAGCTAAAAGGTAATAACAAAATTTCTCTGCATTTCCCATGGCACCACATGGAGCGACAAGTCATAGTCTACGGCGAGGCTAAACCCTTACCAACAACTGCTGTGGCTAAGTACTTTTTATCGCGTCCTAAAGAAAGCCAGTTAGCTGCATGGGCTTCTCAGCAAAGTCGTCCAGTGTCATCACGTAAGGTATTAATGGAAACATTTGCGAAAATGAAGCAAAAGTTTTCTGAGGGTGAAATTCCATTGCCTGATTTTTGGGGAGGCTATTGTGTTGAGCCTACTAAAATTGAATTTTGGCAAGGCGGAGCACACCGCTTACATGACCGCTTTATGTATCAACGCCAAGCCGATGGTAGTTGGCAGTTTGGTCGCTTAAATCCGTAAATGCGTTTTATCGATTCCCACTGTCACCTTGATTTTAGCGAATTTGATGAGACTCGCACAGAGCTCATCACAGCATGTAAGCAAGTAGGGATCGAGCATTTCATTGTGCCGGGTGTGAGCTTGGCACAATCGACAAAACTATTATCGTTTACTAAATCAGAGCCAAGTATTTCAGTGGCTTTAGGTTTACATCCTTATTTTTTATCTGATCACCAAACTCATCATCTCGCTGAACTAGAGCAATTAGCGAAAACCCATTCAGGGCAGTTTATTGCCATCGGTGAGTGCGGCCTTGATCGAAGCATCGATAACCTCGATAAACAAACACAGTTTTTTGAAGGACAGATAGAGCTTGCCAACCAACTCGCTTTACCACTTATTGTGCATCATAGGCAAAGTCATGATTTAATTGCTCGCTCATTTAAGCGCTGCAAACCAAAGTTTGGCGGGGTAATTCATGCCTTTTCTGGCTCAGAACAACAAGCTCAGAGTTATATAAAACAAGGATTTAAACTTGGTGTTGGTGGTGTGATAAGTTACCCTCGTGCTGCTAAAACTCGTAAAGTTATCAGCTTAATTGAGCTGCAGCATTTAGTGCTTGAAACCGACTCGCCATCAATGCCGCTGGCAGGTTTTCAAGGGCAGGTTAATACGCCGCTAAAGGTGCGCGATGTATTTACTCATTTATGTGAGCTTAAAGGCGCGACAGGCGATGCAAAGCTGCAACTGGCTGCAGAACTCTACGATTCTTGCTCTGAACTTTTCTTGATATAACGATTTATTTGCCAAAGCTTCAAGCCTCGACCCAATTGCCAAGTGAATATACAGGTGATCACCAACATTAATAACACTTGTCGCCCTAAGTCATGGAAATTACTGTGGCTGGTTGCAATAGAAGCCTGTGTTAAATAGGTTATCGATACAAAACCAATAGGCCTTTCATTATCACTTATCACAGGCTCTACAAATGGGGTTTTAAGCTTACTTATACCGGGGGTTGAATCGGGTAATAAACCAAAGGTGTGGTGGCTTTGCCAATTATCACTGGCAGCAATTTGAATACCTTGCTGATCGTAAATCGTTGCCGCTAACACATACTCATCTTCAGCAATGTGATTACACAACGCATTTAATTCAGGTTTATTTTTTTCTTGTAGCGGCGTTTTGGCATTCAGTGCCATAAACTTGGTTAAGCTTATCGCTGTGCTATCAGCGCTATCATAAAGTAATTGGTGGCTTTGAAAGCTACTATTCATGGCAACCCAACTTAACAGCACAAAACAGGCTGTAGCCAAGCTTAAGCGCACAACACGTTGGCGATAAGTGGCTGAAAAGGGAATTTTAAGTTGGTTATTTTTCATAGTCACCGTATACGTTACTGACAGCATTTAATTTTGATGGTACAACATGATAACTTTAACAGCCCCTTGAGTGCGAGTGCCAAAAGCACTTCCAAGGACAGACATAAGTCTAATGTGGAGCCACTATGTCACAGCTTAGCTTAGCTGCTACACCTTCAGCAAATTTAGCTGAACAAATCAGCCTAAATTGCTGGTATAAAATTGAAAATAAACACCTTATTACAACAGACTTTACGCCAAAAGCAAATCAAGGCGTGTTCAGTATTGCTTTTGGTAATGAGCTTAATGCTGAGCAATTACTCGCGATTAGTGATTTTTTAGCCGTGCAAGGGTTTAGTAATTTATCGCTTTGTTGTTATCAGCCAGTCGCAGACATGCCAGTAGCGTGGGGCTTTCATAGCGAAACAACAACAGTACTTAGTCCACTAGTATTAGTGGAATTTGCAAAGCAATTGGGTATTCAATTGGTGCAATTAACGGATCCGCCAACGGTAAATGAACCAGGCTTATTGCTGATGGATATGGACTCAACAGCTATTACTATTGAATGTATCGACGAAATTGCGCGCCTAGCCGATGTTTATGACGAAGTTGCAGCGGTGACCGCGCAAGCTATGGCTGGTCAACTAGATTTTGCACAAAGCTTAAAGCAGCGTGTTGCTAAGCTTGAAGGTATTGATGGTGACTTAATTGATGGCTTAAAAGCGCGTTTACCGCTGATGCCGGGGGTGAGTGAATTATGCCAATACCTAAAAGCGCATAATTGGCATTTAGCAATCGCATCAGGTGGCTTTGTGCCTTTTGCAGAGCAAGTGCAGTCACTGCTTGATTTAGATGAAGTGCATGCCAATACCCTTGAGTTCAAAGATAATCGTTTAACAGGCAAGGTCATAGGCACGATAGTTGATGCTGAGGAAAAAGCCCGTGTACTTAAACGAATCGAACAGAGGCTTAACTTAAATAACCGCCAAACTGTTGCCATGGGTGATGGAGCAAACGACTTAAAAATGATGGCTGCTGCAGGGCTTGGTGTTGCTGTGCACGGTAAACAGAAAGTAGTTGAGCAAGCACAAACAGCAATTAATGAAGGCTCATTACTACAAGTTGCCTACTTGCTTGGCCTACCATTAGATTACTCGCTTTAACCATGTTGCTTTGCGTTTACTCATTTCATTGATCAACCTTTGCTCAATATCAAAATGGGTAAGCGCTTCGTCGGTAATATCAATTATATCGCCTACGCCAGCTACTGCCCATAGCGCTTCTTCAAGATCTTTTGCTTTATGTAATGCGTACTGACTAATATATTTCAATTCATTCGCCAAATAATCAATATCAGGCCGCCCTGTGCGAGAAATGTACAGCCTGAAAATATATACTAAATCGCTTTTTAGTGCTTTTTTTACAAACAAGGTTTGTGGTTTATAGTCATCTTCACTAATACAACGACTAGTAATGGCATCGCTTATAACAGTTTTACGTGGGTCAAAGCGAACAAATAAAGTGAATGGTAACGGTGGGTCTTGGCGACTACGGTCTTTGATCAGCGGTGTGATCACTTCTGTAATTTGATCTGTCGATAAGAAACCATCGATACTAGTTGTTTCATTTAACAATCCAAAATTTTGTAATAAAACATGCAGTGGGCTTGGGTATAAGCCTTGGCCAATAGCGCCGGTTTTAAAATGCGCTGCTTCTTTATGTAAATAAAACGGAAACTGGCATACGCTTTTAGTCACCATATTTCTTAGTGCAGTAGATAGCCCTGGAATTTTAGGGGATTCTTCACAAACACGTAGCTTGTCTTTGTTGTTATCAATTAATACCGTGAAAAACTTAATTGCCATATGCGGTAAGTCAGTAAGTCGATGCACTTTTAAATTCACGGTCGTCAGTGACTTACTCACCGCCATGACTTCATAAGCAAGGTTTGTTAAATCATGCTTTTTGGTGATTTTTTGCAATTCAGGCAAGTTTAATTTAATGATATCGCCTTTTTTGAACTCAACAGGCTGGTCGAACTCAATTTGTAAGCCCATCACAGATAAGTCACGGGTATGGCCTGTAACAGTTTGCTCATGGTGTTCTACACTTACAGCTGTTTTGTATAAATAGCGTTTATGAGCACGAAGGTTCACATACTCAAGCGCCACAGGCTCTAAATGAGGGGGCGTTTTATGCTTACTGTGACCAAACTGTTTAAGTTGGTTTACCGCATCTTTATTGTAATCAAGCTGTTGGTACGTTTGTTGTTCAAACTTAGTACCGATTGAGGTCAAAATAAGTAGATATTTAACATCTTTGATCAACCCTTGCACACGAGGTGTCGGTGGCTTATTTAGTTTTTCGATGTTTTTACCAGCACTGCTTGGTAGCGACAGTGGAATATACGAATCTTCCGGATGGCTTGGCATCAACTGAAGCTTAAAGCATTGCCAGCTATCTTTCTGGCTACCAAATCCTAAAAATAAATTTTTTAAGTTTGGTTGGCTATCAAGCTCAGATCGAGTTGCAGAATAATAATAAATTTTCCCGGCAACGGTATGAGTAAAAGTATATAAATACTCTTCTTTAACAGCTTCTGGAGAGCTTAGTAAGTCTCCCAATCGTTGTTGATTGATGATGCTGTACAGGCAAGACAACTTACGCTCATCACAAAAATAGCGTTGAATAAAAATATTATTTTCTGTGGTTAGCGCAAGGCTAGGATATAGCTTATCACCCTGTAGGCTTAAAAAGGTATAAAGTGAGGTAACACGAGGGATATAGTATTGCTCGTAGCCTTTTGAAACAACAGCATCTAAGGTGTTGTCGAGATTAACCTTATAGCGACGTTTATTGCCATGGATAAAGCTTTCTAGAAACTCATCAAATTTTTCGTTATTTTCAATAAAGGTACGCTTTAGGCGTATATGGTTATATTCACGAGAAACTTTCTCTACCGCTACGATTTCATATTGAATACCGTTTTTTAAACCAAGCTCAAAATCTTGCTCTAAGCCAACTAAGCGAAGACCTATTAACTGACCTTTTTTAACTTGATAACGTGGAGCTAGTTTTATTTTAGCGCCGCTCAGAGAAATATCAGACGTTGATGCTGCAACTTTGTTGTCTTTATCGAGTTCAACGGTGATTTTAATTGAGTAATTCATCCGCTCTTCGCGGCGACTCTCGTATGATGCAAACTTAATAACCTTAGCTGGCTGCTCTGTAGCGGCACTATCGTCAGCTAAAGCTTGCTCAGCGGCTTTTTTCTGCATTACCCGGTGATTGTTTTCGGTGTTCATTACCGCTTCGTAAACAGCAAGAGTATAACCACCGTGGCGTTTTATAGCATCTTCGAACACTTCAATGGCGGTATCGTCCATAAAGTGTTGTTTGCCATCATATTCGTAGGGTTTGACTTGACCAGTTACTTGACCACGTAAATCAATAAAGCGAGCTACTGGCTGAGATAAGCGTGACATTTCCATTTTAATCAAAAACTGCTCTGGCTTCGTTAAGCTAGCTGTCTTTGATTTAAATAGTTTGTCAAACTTAGGAGTGCCTAAATGCGCCTTTAGCTCTTCAACTAGGCTCTCATATTTAAGCAAAATGTCTTCAGCCATTTATAAAACCATCACCGTCTATCTAAAAAAGTAGGTATACTTGCAGGCAGTAAATTATTAAAACTTGAGTAATCGCTACTTTTTTATTGTATTAGTTATTGTTATAAGTACCTGCCAAATAAATGGCAAGAATTGTAAAGTTTTATTTATAAGCAAAAAATGTGCCTTAAAGCACTTTTTATTGCGCTTATAGCTGTGTAAAAAAGCCGAACAGATTTAAGTTCAAAGGCTTCAGCTCATAAAACTACTATACATGAAATATTTAGCTAGTCAGTTTTTTAAGTTACTAATTAGTCAAAATAGAATAATTCAATAGGTAAGGCCGAATGGCAAAATCAGCAAAAATCGAATTTGTTTGCACTGAGTGCGGCATGAACTATCAGCGCTGGCAAGGGCAGTGTAAGTGCGGTGCATGGAATACACTTGCAGAATTTAAACCATCGGCAGGGCAATCAAAGCAAGCGGCAAGTCGTGCTGCAGTGGCAGGCTATGCCGGTATCGCAAGCGGTGGCTCAAAGAAAATCAACGAAGTTGCAACCACCGAGGCAGAAAAACGCCTTACCGAAATCGGTGAGTTAGACAGAGTATTAAGCGGTGGTGTAACGACAGGTTCCGTCAACATTATCTCAGGCGACCCTGGTGCCGGTAAAACGACTTTGTTGTCTGATTTAGTTGCACGTATGTCAAAGCTGATGCCGTCTTTATACTGTACAGCGGAAGAGTCTTTATCTCAGTTTAAAAACCGAGTGAATCGCTTGCGCTTAGATTATAACGAAGATGAGCTTTATTTGCTTTCTGAAACCAGTGTTGAAGCAATCATTGAAGAACTCGATAAAAACAAAATTAAATTTGCAGTTATCGATTCAATTCAGGCAGTGGTGACAGAAACGGCAAATGGTAGTCCAGGTTCACCTTCACAGGTAAAAAGTGCAGCTCAAGCATTAACGCAATACTGTAAGCAAAACGATGTAACTATGTTCATCATTGCCCATGTAAACAAAAATAACGAAATTGCTGGGCCGCAAACACTGGTACATATAGTTGATGCCTTACTGCATATTGATACTAACGATGGGCAAGTCAGAACATTGCGTGCCAATAAAAACCGTTTTGGTGATATCGACACAGTGGGTATTTTCAGAATGTGTGAACGCGGAATGCTGAGCGTTGATAACCCGAGCGAAATCTTTTTATCTGGTTCAAGCACAGAATCCCCAGGCTCAGCCATTACCTGTATACGTAAAGGTAACCGTAACTTACTACTCGAAATTCAATGTTTAACTACAGAAACCGAAGCTGAGTTTCCACAGCGGGTATGTGTTGGTTTGAACATGAATCGTATTAAGATGCTCACGGGAATTTTACGTAAACACACAAAGACAAAAATCTTTCACGACACCTTTTTTAATATTGTCGGTGGCTTAAAAATCGATGAGTCAGAGACTTGTATCGATTTAGCATTGGTTGCAGCGTTATTAAGCAGCTTGAACGAATTTGTTGTACCACGCACCACCTGTATTATGGGCGAACTTAGTTTAAATGGTGATGTAAGACCAATCGACAGCGGCGTACCTCGAGTGAAGGAGGCTGCGCAACACGGCTTTACAGAGATTTTTATTCCGCATCGCAATTACCATAAATCAATGGAAGGGCTTGGCGCTAAGATCACGCCAGTGAAAACCGTGCATGAACTATTGTCGTTAATCAACTAATGATACACTGCTAAAAATTTACACCAATTAAAGGAAATAAAATGAAAAAGTTAATTATAGCAGCGGTTGTTGCTGCGGCTGTTGGCGGTGCGTTTTACGCAAACTACGCAGCTACACAGGAAGTAAAAAAGGTCGTTGATCAGCAAATAAGTGCATTATCAGCGCAAAGTGGTGTAGATATTACTTACAATGATATTTCAGCAAATGTATTTGCTAGCAGCATGCAGCTTTCAGGGATTAAGGTACAAAGCTATACTGGTGATGAGATGATTGCCACAATCGACAATATTGAAGTGACAGGATATGAAGTCGATGCAGTGCCGCCTCACACTGGTTTTGTAATGAAGAGCTTTCGTTTTAGTGATGACTTTTTAGCGCAACTTCCTGAAAATGCGAACAATAAGTTAGCATCTGCAAGCTATGACGTAAATTCATCGCTAGATTATGATAAAGACACTGGTAGCAGTGATTTTGCTTTAAACGTTATTGCAAACCAAGTTGCTGATGTGCGTTTTAACTTAGGCCTTGCCAACTCAACGCCATTAATGGAAGCATCAATGGCAATAAGTAAAATGCAAAATGAAGCGCAAGGTGCAGAGCTGACTTTAGAGCAACAACTGCAACAGCAATCAAAAATGATGGCTGCAATGACTCAACTTGAGCCACGTAGCATTAATATGTCGATCGCCGACGAAGGTGAGCTTAAAGCAGTTGTTGATAGTTTCTTAGAAGCACAAGGTATGAGCCACGAGCAGTTCCAACAGACTGTTGCCATGCAGTTACAACAGGCGCCAGTAAGTGAAGAGCTAGCAGCTGCTATCACAAACTTCGTAAGTGGATTGTCTGAATTGACTGTGTCAGCAAGCTTACCTGAAGGAAAAACCATGATGGAGATAAACCAACAGATTATGGCGTTAATGGGGCAGCCAGAAGAATTAGCTAGCTACATTAATTTACAAGCAAGCGGTAAATAAACCTCTGTTAAATTATTAACCTTAAAGTGTCGGGTTGTTTAATGCGTTCACTTTAAGGTTATTTCTGATCTGGGTTACACCATGACTGTGCTCCAAAAATTTCTGCGCTAAAGCACGTTGAAATCCTGTTTCTGCAATTCCTTTTAATTCAACAGTATTGCCATCGATAATCACCTGAAGATGCTTAATCTTAAAATTCGGATTATTTGTTAACTTTTTCAGGGCCATTTGTTGTAGGCGAGGTTGTGCCGATGTGCTGGTTGTTAGCACGCTAGTATTGGCACTCACATTCGTTGCGCAAGCAAGTAAAAAAATACAGCTTAATAAAGTAATTACTATGGTTAATTTGAAGCGGCTCATACAATTCCCTCGTTGTTCTAGTCTGCTGTGAACTATTGCTGAACCAGTAACAATTATTATTCCATTTTTTAAGTTTTTGAATTTAATTGATTTTCTATTTTTGCCGGTCTGTATGGGTAAGAAAGTGTGAACTAATTACACACTAAATAAGTAAAAAGGGTAGGGTACAAAAATGCCGAGGCAAGCTCGGCATTTTTACTTTTATGATGTTAAAGTTAAAACTACTTTTTCTTCTTCGTTTTAGCTTTGGCTTTTTTCTTTGCCTTCATTTTTACTGGATCTTTTTTCTTCTTAGATGGGATCTTCGCTTCTTTGTGCTGTGGCTCAAGCCCTTTAATTACGCGGCGTTTAAGCTTTTGCTCAATGTAGCGCTCAACTTTACCAACAATTGCCACATCATGAGCTTCAATAAATGATATCGCAATGCCTTTTTTACCAGCACGGCCAGTACGTCCTATACGGTGTACATATACGTCTGCGGTGCGTGGCATATCAAAGTTGATAACATGGCTGATATCAGCAACATCAATACCACGAGCAGCAACATCTGTTGCAACTAGGATATTGTTGCGGCCAGAGTGAAAGTTTTCCATCGCTTTCATGCGCTTATCTTGTGGCATTTCACCGCGTAACCAAGCAACACGAAGACCTTCGTTATTTAGCTCGCCAACCAGTGTCTCAAGGCGTTCACGAGTTTTAACAAACACAATTGCTTTATGAATGTCGTCACCATTTAACGTTTCAACCAACATTTTTAGCTTGTGGTCGTAGTCATCCGCAAGGTGAACCCATTGATGGATTTTGCCTTTTTCTTTACGTGAAGATTCGGCTTCAAGCAGTGCCGGATCGTTTAAGATTCGCTCTGCAAATAACTCAACGCTGTCACCTTCAAGGGTGGCTGAGAATAAGAAACATTGACGGCGGTTACGTGCTTCATCACAAATGCGTAGCATTTCTTTACGAAAACCCATGTCTAGCATGCGGTCAGCTTCATCAAGAATAAGCATTTCAACGTTTTCAGCATGGAAGTTCTCTGTTTCGAGGTACTCCATTAAACGCCCTGGTGTGGCAATGAGAATATCGTTATTGCTTTCGAAAATTTCTCTGTGTGTCCCGTAGTTTATACCACCTGTCACAACCCCAATTTTAAGATGAGTTTGTGCTGCGAGTAATTCACATTGCTCATGAATTTGGTAAGCAAGCTCACGGGTTGGTGTCATGATCAATACGCGTGCAAAGCCAGGATCGCGACGCGGGAAATCAAGCAAGTATTGAATTGCAGGGATCAAAAACGCGGCTGTTTTACCCGTACCAGTAGGGGCAGATGCCAAAATATCACGACCTTGAAGTGCTTCAGGGATCGCTTGTTGTTGAATACTGGTTGGCGTATCAAAACCCATTTTATTAATGGCATTTAACAGCTTGTTATCGATATCAAATTCAGAAAATTGCATAGAGTGACATAAATAGAGGACAATTGAGCCTAATTATACGCGTTAACGCGGCTGTGGTGAATGAAAAGGTGAAAAAATGTCAGGCTTTGTGTTTAAACAATTTACGGTAACGCAAACGCGCGCAGCGATGAAAGTATCGACCGATGGTATTTTGTTAGGGGCGTGGGCTGATGTGAGTGGTGCTAAGCACATTTTAGACATTGGTACAGGCACAGGGTTGTTGGCGTTAATGGCAAAACAAAGAATGCCTGATGCAAAAGTAAGTGCCATTGAAATTGATTCTGATGCCTGTAATGATGCTCGAGACAACTTTGCGGCTAGCCCTTGGCCTGATATAAACCTTTTCGAAGGAGCTGTGCAGTCATTTAGTGCAGCAGAGCCTTTTGATGCGATCATCACTAACCCACCTTATTTTAATGCGAGCCTAAAAGGTGATAATCATGCTCGAAATACTGCCCGCCATACTGATGGCCTTAGCTTCAGCGAATTAATAGCATCATGTTCTAGACTGAGTCACAGTAAAACACGCTTGAATGTGATCTTGCCTTGCGTAGAGGCACAACAATTCATTGCTGTTGCCGAGCAAGCTGGCTGGTACTTAAACCGCCATTGCTTGGTTCGCACCACCGACAAAAAGCAAGCGAGCAGAAGCCTGATGCTATTCAGCCAAAACAACGGTGAATGCGAAACAACGTCGTTAACCATACATGCAGCTGATGGCAGCTACAGCCAAGATTATAAGGAGCTATGTAAAGCTTTTTACCTAAAGATGTAATGGTTATTCAGCAATGCTCGCTTCAAGGCCATCTTCACTTAAGAGCAAGGTATATGACTGCCCATATGATGCGTCGCAGATTGAGACGGGTTCATAGACTCGCTTATCCTCATCGTTAATTCTTGATATTTTCAAGTCATCAGCGCAGTCATCAATGTGGTACCAGTAACTTAATTGATTCTGATATAAATTAACGAGTTGTTTTTCGACTTTTAAGCGAAGGTTTTCAGTTGCGAGAATACGAATCGCAAAAAAGTCATCTTTATTATCATTGGCTTTTTTGACGAGTGTTAAACGGAGCTTTTCTTCATTTTGCCAAGCCACAAAATGATAAGGTTGATCTTGAGCTACCTGATACATCTGTGTGGCTGAGTTACTTGTGTCGCTGTGATCGACTACATAAAAGGAAATACGACTGCGTTCATTGTGAGCATGTATTACATCAACGGGAGGTGATTGCGATGCAAGCGTATCAACATAGTATTCAGAGTCTTTAACTTCTTGAGCATCACCAAATAAATCAGTGTTCGCCATGTAATAATCCACTTCTAAATCAGTGGTATTTACGAGCGTGTAATTGTTCTCATACATTTCGTCGCCAAAGTTATGAGTTTCTTCAACTTCTAATTCATCACACCCTGCGAGCAAAATGCTTGCGGCAGCTATTATTGGTAGCGCACTTTTCATTGTTATTCCTTTTACAAATGAAGGAGCTGTTTAGCATACTTATAAGTTATTGTACCTTTATTGATTGTTAAATTGTACCGGTGGTTGTAATTGCATGACTTCATCAAGCTGAATTTGCTGAACATATTCAAGCTTTAATAGGGTATCTAATACAGCTTTACTGTGCGACTTTTCTATTTCGGCGCTGCAAAAATCAATAATGCTAAAGCGACGTTTGACCAGCAGACCTTCGATGTCAGGTAAAGGATGTGTGGTTTCAATTAGCACGCGGGTCGTAGGGCAGGGATCGGCATAGCCTGAGCGTAATAACTTTTTTAAATTAAACAAGTTATCATCGAGCCGACCCAGCTCAATGGCGGCTTTAGCGCTATCAGGAATAAATAATGGCTCAGCAAAGCGATTTATTTTTATTTCGCCCGTGGCGTTAATTGTAGCAACCTGATTACTGTCGTAACTGACAATATCACCGGTAATTAATGTGAATTGACTCATTGTGTTCCCTCGCAATGTTGTGTCGATTTCAGAGCTAAGCAAAATGGTGTGTTTGCTTAAGCCCTGATATAGTGCCAAAGTCTTAAGTTTTATACGAGTTTTTTATGTTCCGTTTATCAATTGTTTTATCTACCTTATTATTTTCTCAGTTGAGCTTTGCCGCATTGACGCCAATGGGTCTTTGGAAAACCATTGACGAAGAAACGAATGAAGCGAAATCTTTAGTACGTATTAGTGAGCAAGATGGTGTATTGGTTGGTAGTGTTGAAAAAATCCTTAACCCAGCCAAGCAAGATGCAATCTGCGAAGAGTGTAAAGGTGATAAGAAAAATCAGCCAATTTTAGGGTTACAAATTATAGAAGGTGCTAAAGATGCCGGTGATGGTAGCTGGCAAGAGGGGGAAATCCTAGACCCAAACAATGGTAAAACCTATACCCTTAAACTGACTCCAAAAGAACAAGGTAAGGTGCTTGAAGTACGCGGATATATTGCATTTTTCTATCGTAATCAATATTGGCAACGTGTTGAATAACCATTAAAAAAGCCAAGCAATGCTTTAATGCCTGTCAGTTAAGAGCTGACAGGCATTTTTTGGGGCTTTCGTTCAGGGTATCGACTGGGTCTCTTTTTCACACATCTTGGATAATGTCTTTCTCTTCGCTCTGGCAGTACAAAGGTTTCAGCCATTGCAATAAGTTTATTTATTACGCTCGGTACTTTTCCTGCTGAGGTGTGAGGCAACATCATTAACTCCTTGATGATATAGCCAGAAGCATTGCTGTAACTGAGTTGATAAGGCCATATCCCTTTCAGGCTGTAAGCCATCTTAGTCATCATATATCGTACTAAATTGTATGCGAGCAATACGCCCCATAACTCTTGTTTTACTAGCTCTGGGGTTTTGCTACGTAACGTTAATTCATTTTTGAGCAAGTACTGTTTCATTTCCCTGAACCCAAGTTCTATTTCCCAACGGTGACTGTATAGATCGACGATATCAGCACTTGGATATTTCATTGGGTCGGTCATAGACGTCAGTATCTGATGCTGTTTTCCATTGATGGTTTTCGTCAACA